>JAZSPR010000121.1:0-26098 GCA_045537555.1 Acutalibacteraceae bacterium
CGCAATTTCGGAAGCCCTTCGGGCTTGAATTATATAAATGGGTCAAAGGGCGAAGCCCTTTCCACAATTGAGCATTGCGCATTTAGAATTGAGAATTTTTGTCGAACTTCAGTTCGACAAATTCTGATATGTAACACAAAAGGAGCCTTTCGGCTCCTTATTGTTATTTATAAAGTCTTATTGATTTTATAATGGGATTGGATCTTGACTGCGTGATGACAATATCAACCTCGTCAGCATCAAGACCTTTGGGGAATCTGAGTATTTTATATGAACCTATGCATGTGCAGTCTTTCACATGTTTTCCGTCTGCAAAAACAGAGAAAGCCTCAACTCTTTGTGAATATCTGATATCTTCCTCAATTACAAGTGTTCTGAACTTGCCGTTGGGACGAAGCTTTATTGCGGCTTCGTTTTCCTGCATCATAAATGAATCAGTACCGGGAATGCATTCTTCTCCGTCAGGGGAGACAAGTGACAAATCATAAGGCATGTTCTCTTTGAATGTATCCTCAATAATTTTTGTGAATTCTTTGAGAACTTTGATTTCACGGGGGTTGATAAGTCCCGTTTTATCTGCGGGAACATTGAGAAGAAGTGATGCATTTCCGCCGACTGCTGCAAAATAAATGTCAGCGAGTTCCTTTGCCGTTCTGCAAGGGGCCTGATTACGTTCCTTGTAGTATCTGTCACTCTGCCAGAACCAACCGTAATTTATTGAAACATCTGCTTCGGCAGGACACCATACAAGATTTGATTTACCGAGGAGTTTTTCACGACTTGCGATATCTTCATCCGTTCTGTCAAAACAGTCAATACCGAATGCTTCGTTTTTCTGTGATTTTTCGGCAATTGAGTCGAGTGTGTCATCTGTCCACGGGATAACACTCCATTCTGATTTTCTTGTTTTTCCCGCTTCATTGCCTATCCACCTGACATCGGGACCGCAGTTTGCAATTATTGCTTCGGGCTGATGTTTTCTGATAACCTCATAATATCTGTCCCAGTCATATTTCTGTTTTTTACCGTTCGGACCTTCTCCGCATGCACCGTCAAACCAGAAACAGAAAATTTCACCGTAAGAAGTGCAAAGCTCCGTAAGCTGATTTACAAAATAGTCGTTGTATTCATCCGTGCCATAAGTTTTTTCGTGTCTGTCCCAGGGTGAGAGATAAATGCCCAGCTTCAGACCGTATTTTTTACAGCTTTTTGAGAGCTCTTTCACAACATCCTTGCCGTAAGGGGAGTTCATGACATTGTGGTCGGTATATGCCGTGTCAAAAAGACAGAAACCGTCGTGATGCTTTGCCGTGAAAATAATACCTTTTGAACCTGTGTTTTTAAGGATTCTGCACCATTGGTCGGTGTCGAGCTGAGAGGGTTTAAAAATTTTCGGGTCTTCCGTGCCGTCACCCCATTCTCTGCCCATAAAAGTGTTCACACCGAAGTGAATGAAATTATAGTATTTCATTTCATTGAAGGCAAGCTGTCTTTCCGAAGGTCGGACTGCAATATATCTTTTTATTTCATCGTTTATAAGGGGCGCCCCGTTGTTGTCGGTACACCACGCATGTCGGAATTTCATATTATTACCTCTGTTGATTTTTTTATATTATACATTGATTTTATTGTAATTTCAATATAAAAAAGGAGTTATCCGTGAAGATAACTCCCGAAAAATTATTTTGCATATTTTTCAGCTTTGCTGAGGATTGAAATGATCGGACATATAAGAAGTCCGCAAATGAAGTTACTGATTCCGTGCGTTATGTCAAACGGAATTCCCGTTGCAATCCATGTAAGTGTTGCTTTGAAATCAAGCCCGAAAATCAGCGCCTGTGCAGGGGCATAAAGCACTCCGTAAAGGAATCCGTGGAGAGAACAGACAGCCGAATAAACTATCGGTTTTGCCTTATCGGGGATTTTTTTCGGTAGCAGCATAGTCATTCCCCACAGCACAGTCCATATGTAGAGGTAGGGAATCCACCATGTGCCGAATCCGTTCAGAAGTCCCGTAAGAAGCACAAAAATGTAAAGGGGATAAAGTGCTTTCCGCCTGTAAACTACCGTCATGGCAACGATAAATGTCCCGATAAGGTGTATATTCGGAAGAACATCCATTATCACTTTCGATGCATACATTAGTGCTCCGAGCATACCGAAAACTGCTATGTCTTTGATTTTCAGCTTCATTATTCTGCTCTGAACTCGTAGGATACACCCTCTGTGATGTCTGTCAGGTCAACGCCTGTTGCACCGTAAGCACCGTCAATATAGAATGCCCAGTATTTGCCGTCTTTGTCATAGTCAAGAGTTTCACCGTCAACAGTCTTTACATAAAGACCGTATGGACCTTCGTCACCTGCGATAAGTGAGTTGTCAAGGAGGGCTTCGCCGACCTTTGTTTTGTCTGTACTGACAATAAAAGTCTTCTGTGAACCGTCATTGTGAGTTACGGTGAAGGTGAATTTTGTGTTACCTTTGCCCACTTCAACAGCCTCGGCAGATTTTTCCGTAACAGAATCTTCGATTGTCTGTGATGAAACTTCTGATGTGTTTTCATCGGGTGTTTCAGGTGTTTCTTTGTTGTCGCTGCAGCCTGTTGTAAAGAGTGCCATAACCGCAATAAGCACAATACAAAGGAAGAACGACAAACATTTCTTAGTGTTTGTCATTTTCATTGTGTTTTTTCTCCTTTGAAAAAATATAGTTTTTTTTCTTCCGTAACCGGTACCCGCAGTTCAGAAGGAAGCAATTGCCTGAAAAATATTTCGACTCGGCACTCTTTTTCCGCCTTCTCAGATTTCTCCAATGGCTTGTCTCCCTTTTTGCGGTATGTGGGATAGAAAAAAGAATTTTTCGTGCCTCACGGCGACGGGCTCGTACAGGATTTTCACCTGTTTCCTTTTCAGACTAGAATATAATAGCATAATGACTATATTTTTTCAATATCTATTAAAGTAATTTTAATTATATATTTAATTAAAAGCGAGATTATTGTTGCAAAATGAGTTAAAATAGTTTATAATTATTAAGATTAATCTTATGATGAGTTCTTATGTGCATTTAGTGCATCTGTTATTGACTACAAGAGGAGGATGTGTAAATGAAATTACCCCCCGTAGAAAAGAAAAGAGTTGTTCTGCCTTATCCCGAAACGACAATGTTCGGAGCAGTTCTTGATGCGGCAAACCGTTTTCCCAAAGCACCCGCACTTGAATTTATGGGCAGTTATACAACATACACTCAGCTTATAAAGAAGATTGAGCAGGCGGCAACGGCTTTCTATGCCGCAGGTATCAGAAAAAATGATGTTGTCACAATTTGCACACCTAACATTCCGCAGGCAATTGTTGCGATTTACGGTCTTAACAGAATCGGGGCTATTGCAAGTGTTGTTCATCCTCTTTCTTCTCAGAAGAATATAACATATTATCTCGACTATACGGACAGTAAGATGATTCTTACTCTTGACAATTTCTATGAAAAAGTCCGTGATGCTGTTGCAGAAGCAAAAAGAGATACACGTATTCTCGTAGCAAGAATTCAGGATGAATTGAGTCCCGTTCTTGCCGCAGGTTACATTCTCAAATCAGGTAAAAAATATCTGAAATTTCCCGATAAAGGTCACGGTATGGAGTGGTCTAATTTTGTAAGATATGCAAGACGTGTCACAATTCCTCCCGTTACTTATGAAAAGGAAAAAACAGCAATAATTCTTTACAGCGGCGGCACAAGCGGAACACCGAAGGGAATCCGTCTTTCGGATTTTGGGTTCAATGCCCTTGGTATGCAGCTTGTTGAAGCAAGCGGAATGAATATAACTTACGGATGTAAATTCCTTTCGGTTATGCCCATTTTCCACGGTTTCGGTCTTGGTATCGGTATTCACACAATGCTTGAAAACGGTGCTATGTGCATTCTTATTCCGCAGTTTACCAAAGACACATATGCCGAGACTGTTCTTAAAAAGAAACCTCATTTTATTGCAGGTGTTCCCACTCTTTATGAAGCACTTTTAGGTGTTGAGTCTTTCAAAAATGCCGACTTGTCGTTCCTCAAAGGTGTTTTCAGCGGTGGCGATTCTATGTCGGTTGAACTGAAAAAACGTTGTGATGACTTTTTCAGAAAACACAATGCAGATGTTCAGATCCGTGAAGGTTACGGACTGACAGAGAGTGTTAATGCAACATGTCTTACACCAATGAACAGATATAAAGAGGGCAGTATAGGTCTTCCTCTTCGTGATATGATTTTTAAGATTGTCGAACCGGGTACTTTTAATGAGCTTCCCACGGGCGAACTTGGTGAAATCATTATTTCAGGACCTACAATCATGCTCGGTTATCTGAAAAATGAGGAAGAGAATGAAAAAACTCTCCGTCACGATGAAGACGGCACAAAGTGGCTCTTTACAGGTGACCTCGGCTGTGTGGATGAAGAAGGCTTCATTTATTTTAAACAGAGAATCAAGAGAATGATTATTTCAAGCGGTTATAACGTTTATCCCGCTCAGATTGAAAAAGTTCTCAATAAGCATCCCGATATTGATTACTGCTGTGCAATCGGTGTAAAGGATGCATACAAAATGCATAAAGTAAGGGCATATATCGTTCTTAAGGACGGTGTTCCCGAAACAGATGAAGAAAAAACAAAGATACTTGAATACTGTAAAAAATATCTCGATGTAATTGAAAGACCCAGAGAAATAGTATTCCGTAAAGAGCTTCCCAGAACACTTGTCGGTAAAGTGGCATACAGAGTGCTCGAAGAGGAAGCAGCAGAGGAGGAAAAGAATAAATGAGCAGAAGCAGAAAAGAAATGAGAAGAGGTTATAACCGTAACCGTTTTCTCGTGATGTTGGTTTTAAAAATTGTTAAACCTTTCGCGTTCCCCATACTTCACGCAGAAATGAAGCCCTACCGACCCAAGAACAAAACATTCCTTATGATTTCAAACCACACAGATGCACTTGACCCGGGTTTCCTTATGGTTGAATTCAATAAGTATATCCGTTTTGTTGCAAGTGACCACGTTACAAGAGGTGGTCTTTTAGGCTTTGTTATCAAGTATCTCGGCGGTGTTATCGTCAAGAGAAGAAGCAATCCTCCTGAGGTTCTCTGGAATGACATTCTTGATACTCTCAGAGCAGATATTCCCGTCGGTCTTTTTGCAGAAGGAAGCACAAGCCTTAACGGTGAAACAGGCTTTATTTCAGAAAACACGGGTAAGCTTGTAAAAGAATCAGGCAAAGCACTTATCACTCACAGATTCATCGGCGGTTACCTCAGAAGCCCCCGCTGGGCAAACACAAATAAAGTCGGTCCTGTTATAGGTGAAGTTGTGAATGAATATTCTGCAGAAGAACTCGCAAAAATGACCGTTGAAGAAGTCAATGAAATCATCAGACGTGATACTTATGTAAACGCATTTGAAGAGCAGAGAAAGAATCCCCGTGAATACACAGGTGACAATATGGCAGAATATCTTGAAAGAATTCTCTATGTCTGCCCCAAGTGTAAGACAATCGGCGACCTTCACAGTAAGGGTGATTTCTTCAAGTGTCATACATGCGGATATAATGTTGAATACGGAACGGATGCTTTCTTCCACAGCAAAGACAACGAAGTTATTTTTGACAATGTTCTTGCATGGGATAAATGGCAGAGAACAGAATGGAAAGACAGAGTTCTTTCAGCAAAAGACGGCGAACTGATTTTTGAAGATAAGGATCAGAAAATCCGCACAATCAGAGAAGATGCAAAAATTCCCGTTGCAGACCATGCAACATTACAGCTTTATAAAGACAAATTCGTTATTATTAAAGATGACGGCGAAAAAGTTGAAATGCCCGTGCTTTCCATGAACAGAGTATGGATTGCCGCAAAGGATTCACTCATTCTTGTCAACGATGAGCATTACTTCGATGTAAGCTGTCATGATGTAAAGAGAGCCGCAATCAAATACGTTGCCGCATGGATGTACTTAAGAGGCAGAGATTTTGTCTGATACTGAAAGGGGATTTACGGTATGACAGGTCTTATTGATGTCGGCGGAGGCATGAAATGTGCTTATTCCGCAGGTCTGTATGATTATTTTATGGATAACGGCATTGAGTTTGACTACTATCTCGGTGTTTCTGCAGGAAGTATGAATCTTCTTTCATTCATGTCAGGGGAGAGAGGCAGAAACATCAGGATGTACCGCCTTGCCGCCGAAGGAAGTGAATATCTCAGCCTTTCAAGTCTTGTTCATAACGGAACATATATGAACTATGAAAAAGTGGCAGAGGATTTTTATTCCGAAAACGGGACGGACCCTTTCAATTTCAATGCTTTTTATAATTCGGATAAGCCGTTTGTTGTTGCAACAACAAGAGCTTACGACGGCACAACGATTTATTTTGACAGAACGGATATGCGTGACAGAAATTCAATAATTGATATTTTGAGTGCGTCATGCTGTATTCCCGTTGCAAGCAAACCCATTGTTATTGATGATGTTGAATATTTTGACGGCGGACTTGCAGAGCCGATTCCTTTCAGAAGAGCTTTTGATGACGGATGCGACAATATTGTTGTTGTTCTGTCAGCTACGGCTTATGAAAGAAGAGAAAAAATTCCGGGTGTCAATCTTTTAGGCTCCGCAATTCTCAAAGAGTATCCCGCAATCAATGATGTTGTTGAAGACAGACCCGCTGTATATAACTATATGATACGCTGTATCAGAGAATATGAATTAAAAGGCAGAGCACTTCTGCTTTCTCCCGAAGATATCCCGGGTGCATTCACTCTTGCAAAGGATATTGATACCGTCAATGCCCTTTACGATAACGGCTACCGTGACGGTATGGAGTGTAAGAAGGAAATATTGAGAATGCTGGGCAAATAATAATGAATAATAAATGAAGAATAATGAATAATTTCGGAAGCCCTGCGGGCTTGGATTTATAAAAATGTTATTACATCGTTGAAAAACAAATTTCGTAGGGACCGATGCCCACATCGGTCCGATTGCGTAGTGTAACGGAGCAATAACGGTGGTTCACCGTTCTATTACAATAATCTTAATGAATTAATTTGTTTATTTAGCGGAAATCACAGATTTCCGATTTGTCTTCGACAAATGCGGACCGATGTGGGCATCGGTCCCTACATTTTATCATAAAAATGGTGATTGATTTGACAGACAAAGAAAAAATGCACTCAGGTGATATATATTATCCCTCGGGTGATGAAATAATGAAAGAACAGCTGATGTGTCTTGACAGGCTTTATGATTTCAATCAGACAAGACCGACTCAGCTTGACAAAAGAGCAGAGCTTCTCAAAGAGATGTTTGCCGAAATTGGTGAAGACTGCTACATTGAGCCTCCTCTTCATGCAAACTGGGGAGGAAAGCATTGCCACTTCGGAAAGAGTGTTTATGCAAACTTCAATCTGACACTCGTTGACGATACTCATATCTATGTCGGTGACTGCACAATGATAGCACCCAATGTTGTTATTGCAACAGCAGGTCATCCCATTCTTCCCGAGCTTCGTGAAAAAGCTTATCAGTACAATATGCCCGTTCACATCGGCAGAAACTGCTGGATAGGTGCCGGAGCACTTATTATGCCCGGTGTCACAATCGGTGACAATACCGTTATCGGTGCGGGAAGCGTTGTTACAAAGGATATTCCCGCAAATGTTGTTGCCGTAGGAAATCCCTGTAAAGTCATGCGCGAAATCAACGACCACGATAAAGAGTATTATTTCAGAGACAGAAAAATCAATTATAATGATTTATAATGAATTGACCGCAACCCGATGAGTTGCGGTCTTCTTTATCTGTTGTTATATTTTTCAAGGTATGTTGCCGAGGCAACACCGTCAATATAAATTTCAGTTACATATATTTTGCCTTTGTAAAAGTAAGCATCTATTGTTGCTTCTTCATAATATGCAACATCTTCGGGTGGTTCTTCCGTGTATGAATTGAAAGAAAGCATTTTGTTGAAATATATTGAAGTGATATTATCATAATTTTCTGTAACCAGATACACTTCGGGAAAATTAACACCGAAATCATTTGTTGCATAGAAGCCTGCGTATCTGTCGATATAAAACGGTGTGTCAGGTTTTTCGTCGGAGTGTTCATAGACAGATTCTCCGAAAACATCTTTTTCAACAGTTACATACTGTTTGTTGGGTCCGAAAACATGCAGGCTTACAGTCAGTCTGCCGTTATTGTAATGTGGACGGTAACCTGAGAATGTGTGAAATTCTCCCTGTGTTTTTATAAGATTGATTTCAACAGATTTGTGAATCAGCATTCCGAGAGGAATTGCAATCTGAATTATAATTGTGACTGTCAGAAGGATTGAAAGTATTTTTTTACGCATTGCTATTCCCCTCCTTTGACTTCTTTATCTTTTTTGCAAGAAGGAAATTGACCGTGAAAAGTGCAATACCGAAAATGAGAAGCATTATTCCGGCACCGAGCATACTGATGTCAATAATGTTTATAATCATAAACGTAAGATTGATTGCTGTTGCAATAAGTCCGAGATTCATGATAATAAAATTGTTTGATAAAACACCGTCAGCCGTTACCGTGAAAGCCATTGCATATGATGCAATAAGAGTCAGGAAATAGAATACCATGTGATTGTCTTCGGGAGCAATAATACAGCAAAGTGCCTGAGAGAGAATCAGAAGTGTGGTTGACGCGAAAAATATAATGCCGATTTTGTTTTTTGAGATTACTTTTCGTTTCAATATGCCGGTAAGTGTGACGATAATGATGCACATAACAGCAAAAATAATCATTTTAATTTTTTCTGCAATATTATAACCGCTGTAGGGACCGCCGAGCATATCGGGATGATAGAAAAATACACTTGCCACAGACATTCCGAGTGTGCCGAGAAGACCCAGCGGAGCATACGGAAGTTTATAAGGTGCTGAATAAAACGCAAAGTAAACGGCAGAAAAATAAGTTGTAAGAAGAATCCACATTGCAGGTTCTCCCGGTTCTGAAACGAAAATGTTTGTCAGAGCAATAACGGAAAATGAAATAAAGCTTATCCATTGTGAAAAAATGTGTCTTGCATCGTCTTTGTTCTTTCTGTTAATAATTACGTAAGTCAGAGCAACGGCAAAAACAGCAAGAATTATCATATTTGTAAGTAAAGCCGAGTTTGTATTTACAAGATTTTCAATCAGCAGATAATTTATTCCGAAATGAATGAAAAGAAGCGGTGTTACTGCATCAAGAATAAATATCATCGGTAATGTCAGCATAATATCAATGAACAGACAGTCATAAAAATCGGTCATAAAAAGATGTATGCTGTCCATAAGGGCTATTGTAGCCGTAACACCCGCACACCAGAGAACCGATGCACCTTCACACCACGGAACAGATTCCCGTTTTTTTGTAAATGTATATACTGCCGCACCCTGCCCTGCAAGCATCGGGATGAATGCGAAAACAGATTTAAGAAGAAGGGGCATCTTATCCCAATAACTTACAAAAATCAGAACAAGTCCTACAGCCGTTAAGACGGAACCGATTACGGAAAATATTATTATGAGCTTCTGTCTTGATGCGTTTTCTTTTTCTGCTGAAGTCATCGTTTTGATTTTGCCGTAAATAAGTTCTTCTGTGGAGACTGAAAAAAGCTCTGAAAGTTTTACAAGTGTTTCAATATCAGGTTGGGTTCTTCCCGATTCCCAGCTTGAAACAGTCTGTCTTGTCACAAACAGTTCTTTTGCAATATCTTCCTGAGTAAGTTTTTTTTCAGTTCTGAGTTTCTTTATGTTCTTTGAAACTTTAGTCATACGGAATCACCTCCGCTTATATCTAAGCATAAACTTATTCATTTTTCAATATATTTGATGAAAAATACATGTCAACAATATGTTGCACCACGCATTACAGCCGTTTTTTAGTAATATTTTAATTAAAGAAAGAATATTTATTATCATAATAAATTAAGGAGTGGGAATATGGCAGAAGAAAAGACATTATCTTTTCCGCATAATATTACGGTGGATGAAAGACGCAATATTTCAATTACGGGTGTTACGGATATCGGCGGTTATGATGAACAGACAATCGTAGCATTTACTCAGCTCGGAGAGGTTACCGTAAAAGGGGAGGGGCTTCATATAATAAAAATGAGCGTTGAAATGGGTGAGCTTGTTGCAGAAGGCACAATAAACAGCATCAACTACAGCGAAATGAAACAGCGTGATGAAGGTTTCTTTGCAAGACTTTTTAAATAGATATGTACGGTGTTGATTTATCTGTTCAGTTTGAAAACCTGATGCCTGTAATCGGACTCGGATTCATTCTGGGCTTTGTTTATGATATTTTTAAGTTTATCAGACAGATTTTTTTTAACGGGAAAACAGCTTTTTTTATTACTGATATGATTTTTGTTGTTGTTTGTGCATTGTCGTCTTTTTTGCTTTTTGTCGCAGTCAATTCAGGGAGAATAAGAGGGTATCTTATTCTCTTTGAAGTATTAGCAGCTTGTGTTTACCGTTTTACGGCAGGCCAGCTTGTTTCTTCAGTTCTGGATAAATTTTCAATGCTGATAAATACCGTGTATAATAAGGTTATATCACTTCTTTTGGTACCTTTAAAAAGAATGTATACATTCGTTCGCAATGTGTCGAAAAGGCTTGAAAAAAACTTGAAAAAAAGTAAAATAAATTCAGAAAACCCCTTGAAAGATTCGGCTGAGTTGTAGTATAATATTGTAAATTATAACTATAAAATGAGTTTTTATGCTTTTCGGCATTCAGGGGTGTTAAAAGAATGAAAATGAACAAAAAAACAATGCGCCTTGCAATCGTTTCGGCAGTTGCTGTGTTTGTTCTTGTAATGGGTATATGGATAGGCACTCTTGTAGGTAAAAATATAAAGCTCAACAAGGAGCTTGGAGCAAAACAGGATGAACTTGCAGGCTGGCAGGAAGAAAATGCCGCACTTGATGCTCTTGTTGACGAAGAAAACGAAACAGCTCTTATGGAAGAGTATGCACGCAAAGCGGGTTATGTTTATCCCGATGAACGCGTTTATATACAAGGAAGCTAAAAATTATCCGGAGGATTATTCTTAATGCAGTTAAATGTTGGTGACATTGTTGAAGGCAAAGTAACAGGGCTTACTAATTTCGGCGCATTCGTAAAGGTTACAAGCGGTGAAGTCGGAATGGTACATATTTCAGAGGTTGCATCTTCCTATGTAAAGGATATCAAAGAGCATCTTGCTGAAGGTCAGGAAGTTAAGGTGAAAGTTCTTTCAATTAACGAAGCCGGTAAAATCAGTATGTCAATTAAGCAGACAGAACCCAAGCCTGTTGAACAGCGTGAAAAAAAGGAATTCAGATCTTTTGACAAAGGTGCTGATAAGCGTCCCTCAGGCAATAAGCCCAGAAGAGGAAGCAATCCTCCCGTTTGGCAGGGTAACCGTCAGGAAGAAAAGCCTCAGTCATTTGAAGATATGATGGCTAAATTCAAGCAGACAAGTGACGAGCGTCAGGCTGGAATGAAGAAACCTGCAGAGTCACGCAGAAGCGGCGGCGGAAGACGCGGCGGAAACAACAATAATTATAACTGGTAAATATTCAGAGATCGTTTTATGTAAAAAACGGTCTCTTTTTTCTTGAATTCCCGGGAACGATGTGATATAATCAATAATCAATTAACTAACTAACAGGAGGATGTGTATGTGTCAGTGTAACTGCACGGGTCCTAAAAGTGACCTTTCTCTGCTTGAAAATGTACTCAGCGAGTACGGCGGAGTTTCTTCAAATCTCATTACAATACTTCAGAAAGCTCAGGGCATTTACGGTTATCTGCCGAAGGATGTCATGTATCATATTTCAGAAAATGTGGGTGTAACACCTGCCGAAGTAATGGGTGTTGCAACCTTCTATTCACAGTTCAGACTTGCTCCGATAGGTAAGTATCTCATTATGTCATGTCAGGGGACTGCATGTCATGTAAACGGCAGTGAAAGAGTTGCTGCCGCTATTTCAGAATATCTCGGAATCGGCAACGGTGAAACCACCGAAGACGGGCTTTTCACACTTGAAGAAGTGGCATGTCTCGGCTGTTGCTCTCTCGCTCCCGTTATTATGATAAACGGTGAGGCATACGGCAATCTCACACCCGACTCGGCTGTTGAAGTTATAAAAAATATTCAGAAAGAGGAGGGTAAATAATGCGTATAGTTATCGGTGAAGGCTCCTGCGGTATTGCCGCCGGTGCAGGTAAAGTGCATAAGGCAATAGAAAGCCTTATGACAGAAAACGAATCATTTACTCTCGGCAGTACAGGCTGTATCGGAATGTGCTTCCTTGAACCCATTGTTGACCTCTATGACGGAAAAACACTTCTGAGAAGACTTGTGAAAGTTAATGCAGACGATGCTGAAAATATAGTGAACTGTGCAAGAACAGGCGACCTTTCACTTGTTGACGATATTACAATTACTGCTGACGATGAGGAATTCCTTTCAAAGCAGACAAGAATTGCACTTCGTCACTGCGGTCTTATTGACCCCGTTTCTCTTGATGACTACAGAGAAGCAGACGGATATGAAGGTCTCGAAAAGGTGCTTAAGACAATGACTCCCGAAGATGTCATTGAAGAAATAAAGAAATCGGGGCTTGCAGGCAGAGGCGGTGCCGGTTTCCCCACGTGGTTCAAATGGAATGCGGCAAGACAGAGTGTCAGCGATACTAAATACCTCATCTGTAATGCAGACGAGGGCGACCCCGGTGCATTTATGGACAGAGCAGTCATAGAATCTGACCCTCACACCCTTATTGAAGGTATGCTCATCGGGGCTTTCGCCATCGGTGCAAAAGAAATGATTGTCTATGTAAGAGCCGAATATCCTCTTGCTATTACAAATCTTGAAATTGCCATTGAACAGGCAAAAAAAGCAAATCTTTTAGGTGAAAATATTCTCGGAACATCATTTTCCTGTGATATGCGAATCAAAGCTGGTGCAGGTGCATTCGTATGCGGTGAAGAAACAGCTCTTATCGAGTCACTTGAGGGCAAGAGAGGTATGCCTCGTCTCAAACCTCCTTTCCCCGCACAGAAAGGCTATATGGACGAGCCTTCAAATATAAATAACGTTGAAACATTTGCAAATGTTGCGTGGATAATGAACAACGGCGGTGAAGCTTTTGCCGCTATGGGTACGGAAAACAGCAAGGGTACAAAGGTTTTTGCACTTACGGGAAAAATCCGTAAAGGCGGTCTTGTAGAAATTCCCATGGGTAAGACTCTCCGTGATGTCATTTACGGCATCGGCGGAGGAATCCGTGACGACAAGGAATTCAAAGCAGTCCAGATGGGCGGTCCCTCAGGCGGATGTATTCCAAAAGAACTTCTTGACACAGTCATTGATTATAAGGCTCTCGGTGCAACGGGTGCAATTATGGGCTCAGGCGGTATGGTTGTAATGGATGAAAGCACATGTATGGTCGGTATGGCAAAATTCTTCCTCGACTTCACAGCCCTTGAATCATGCGGAAAATGCGTTCATTGCCGTATCGGTACAAGAAGAATGCAGGAAATCCTCACACGAATCGTAAAAGGCGAGGGTAAAGAGGGCGACATTGAGCTTCTTGAAGAACTCTGCGAAGCAGTCAAGGACGGTGCACTCTGCGGTCTCGGTCAGACTGCTCCCAACCCCGTGCTTACAACAATCAGATATTTCCGTGATGAATATGAAGCACATATCAACGAGAAAAAGTGTCCTGCAAAGGAATGCGTTGACCTGCTGACATATTCAATCGTTGCAGACAAATGTAAAGGCTGTACTCTTTGTGCTAAAAAATGCCCTGTAAAGGCAATCAGCGGTGAAGTGAAAAAAGCTCATATTATTGATGCTCAAAAATGTATCCGTTGCGGTCAATGTGTAAACAGTTGCCGTTTCGGTGCTATAAATGTGGAATAAGGAGGCGGCATAAATGGAACAGATTAAAATAACTGTCGACGGTATTGAAATGACAGGTAACAAAGGCGAAACAATCCTCAATATTGCCGCTAAGAACGGTGTTGAAATCCCCAATCTCTGTTACAGTCCCAACCTTAAGCTGTACGGTGCATGCGGTCTGTGTCTTATTGAGGCAGAGGGTATGCCGAAACTTATGCGTGCCTGCTCAGCTGTGGCAAATGACGGTATGGTACTCAGTACAGAAACGGAAAGAGTAAAAAAGGCAAGAAAAATTGCCCTTGAACTTATAATGAGTGACCACGAGGGGGACTGCGTTGCTCCATGCTCGCTCAACTGTCCCGCTCACACCGATATTCAGGGTTATCTCAAGCAGATAGCTCTCGGAAATGATAGTGAAGCCGTAAAAATTATCAAAGAAAAAATCTCAATCCCTGCATCAATCGGCAGAGTTTGTCCTCACCCCTGTGAATCACATTGCAGAAGAAGACTTGTCGAAGAGCCTCTTTCCGTGGCTTTCCTCAAGGCTTTTGCCGCTGACAGAGATCTTGAATCTGATACTCCTTTCAAGGCTTTCTGCGAAGAATCAACGGGCAAAAAGGTTGCAATAATCGGCGGCGGTCCCGCAGGTCTTAATGCGGCATATTATCTCCGTCTCTCAGGTCACGATGTAACAATTTACGATGCAATGCCCGAAATGGGTGGTATGCTTCGTTACGGCATCCCCGAATACAGACTTCCCAAAGATGTTCTCCGTAAAGAAATCAAAGCAATTGCCGACCTCGGTGTTAAAATGATAAATAACACAAAAATCGGCAAAGATATTTCATTTGATGAAATCAGAAAGAGTGCTGATGCAGTTCTTGTGACTGTCGGTGCATGGAAGGGAAGCAGTATCGGTTGCAAGGGTGAAGACCTTGACGGTGTGCTCAGCGGCATTGATTTCCTCAGAGAAGTGAATATGGGCAATATCCCCGATATCGGCAAAAATGTGGCTGTTGTCGGTGGCGGTAACACGGCAATGGATGCATGCAGAACGGCTGTAAGATGCGGTGCCGAAAATGTTTATGTAATTTACAGAAGAACCCGTGCAGAGGCTCCCGCAGAGGATATAGAAATCGAAGAAGCAATCGAAGAGGGCGTACAGTTTCTTTTCCTTACAAATCCCGATGAAATTGTCGGTGAAAACGGCATGGTAAAGGAATTAAGACTCGGGATTATGGAACTCGGTGAACCCGATGCATCAGGCAGAAGACGTCCCGTACCCGTTGAGGGTGAGTTTAAAACACTCAGCGTTGATACAGTTATTTCAGCAATCGGTCAGAAGTGCGCTCCCGCAGGCTTTGAAGAGATTGAACTTACAAAGTGGGGAACAATCCTTGCAGATGCAACCACTTGCATGACAAATCTTGACGGTGTTTTTGCCGCAGGTGATGCCACTAACAAGGGAGCTTCAATAGCAATTGATGCAATTGCAGAGGCAAACACAGCGGCAAAGGCTATCAATGCATATCTTTTGGGTATGCCTATGGATTTCCCCGAGCCTTACTATTCACAGAGAAATGTAACTGCCGAAATGCTCGCAGACCGTGAGAAAAAGGCAAGAGCTGTTATGTCAGTCAAGTCTCCCGATTACAGAAAGAATAATTTTGAATCGGTTATCAACGGTTTTACGGAAGAACAGGCAAGGGAAGAGGCAAAACGCTGTCTTGAATGCGGATGCCACGATTTCAAGGATTGCAAGCTTATCCGTTATGCAAACGAACTGCCCGTTTCTCCCGACAGACTTTCGGGTGCAAAGCACGAATGCTACAAGGAACAGAGACTTGTAACAATCGAAAGAGACCAGGGTAAATGTATTCTCTGTAACCTTTGTGTCAGAACATGTAAAGAGAACGCAAAACAGGGTATTTTAGGTCTTGTGGGCAGAGGCTTCAAAACTGTCATCAAGCCCGAATTCGATAATCCCGAAACAGTTTCGGTGTGCAAAGACTGCCATATGTGTGCAGACCTTTGTCCTACAGGGGCATTGAAAATTCTTAAATAAAATAAAAGGAGCTGAAAAACCTGCGTTTTTTCAGTTCCTTTTATCATTCTTTGACATGTTCAATTATATCTTCAATTTCGCAATTGAGAACAAAACATAGTGCATCAAGAGTTTTTGTGCTTATGTCTTTTCCGTGTTTCATTCTGTGAAGTGTGTTTGCGGAAAAACCTTCATGAAAAATAAGATGATATTCGGTTATATTTTTCTTGAGTAATGTTTCATAAAAAGGACGATAACTTATCATTTCTATCACCTTTTATAAGATTATCATACTCAAAGTCTTGACTATACTTAAAATATTGAGTATAATATAAAAAAGTTCTTTTTTTTATATTATTCTTTGGAGGTAATTTTATGCGAAAAAGTAAAAGAGTGTTATCAATGATTCTGTCATTGGTAATGATAATGTCATTGATTGCAGGACTTGATATTTCATCCTTTGCGGAAGATGATATTCTGAGTTATCTGACTTATGAAATCAACGACGGTGAGGTGACAATTACAGGCTGTGATGAGTCAATCACCGGTGATGTTGTGATTCCTGATACTATTGAAGGTTATCCTGTTACGGTGATTGGTTGGCAGGCTTTTGTTGAATGTAAAGATATTGAAAGTGTGATAATTCCAGAGACTGTTACAGAAATAGGATATTATGCATTCGCTGGGTGTAGTGCTCTTGAAAGTATTTCACTTCCTGACACATTAAAAGAAATTGGATATTATGCATTTACAGCTTGCAGTGCACTTGAAAGCATTTCCATACCGGAAAATGTTTCTGAAATAGGATATTATACATTTTGTGAATGTTCCAATTTGGCAAGCGTAAAGCTTCCGTCCTCATTGAAAAGTATTGGTTCACAAGCCTTTGAATATTGTCCATCATTGAAAAGTATTGTGATTCCTGATTGTGTTAATGAAATCGGATCGGGTGCATTTAGGGAATGTACTGCTCTCGAAAGTATATCTGTTCCGGATAGTGTAACAATAATCGGATTTGATGCATTTCTTAATACCGCATACTTCAACAATGAAAAAAACTGGGATAACGGTGTATTGTATCTTGGTAAGCATTTAATTAAGGCAAAAGAAGATATTACAGAATGTACTATCAGACCTGATACACTGACACTTGCTTATTATGCATTTTCAAAATGTTCTCAGTTGACAGAGATTGTAATACCTGACAGCGTAAAATACATTAACGGTTCTGCGTTTGACTCATGTAACGCTCTTGCATCAGTAACATGTTCAGATAACATTGAAAAAATAAATAATTATGTATTGAATAATACGGCATATTTCAAAAATCAATCAAATTGGGAAAACGGTTTGTTGTATATCGGAAAATACCTGCTCACTGCAAATAAAGATATAACCGAAACTGAAATAAAAGAAGACACATTATTGATTGCAGATCAAGCATTTGCACAGTGCCAGAATCTTACAGATATAATTATACCTGACGGAATAACTGAAATCGGTGCAAGAATGTTTCAGAATTGCAGAGCACTTAAAAATGTAAAAATAGGAAATAATGTAACCAAAATCGGCGAGTATGCATTTGATAACTGCACAAGCTTAGAAAGTGTTGTAATTCCGGAAAGTGTTACTGAAATCGGAGTAGGTGCGTTTTTGTACTGCGAAAGTCTTGAAAGTGTAACAATCGGAAAAAGTGTATCAGAAATCGGTGATTTGGCATTCAAAAATTGTGACAATCTTTCAGAAATTAAAATTCCCGAAAGTGTTAAAACAATCGGACAGGAAGCTTTCTTTTGCGGAAATAAACTTACAAATGTTACAATTCCTGACAGTGTAACTGAAATCGGAAGTATGGCGTTCGGTTATTATACCAATGATGAATATAAACTTGATATGGTAAAGGGCTTTGTTATAAATGGTACTCTCGGTTCTGTTGCAGAAACTTATGCAAAGGAGAACAAAATTACATTTGTTGCTCTCAAATCCGATGAGACAACCACAAAAGAACCCGTTACTGAAAAACCTTCTGTTGAAGCACCTTCTTCAAAAGAACCTGTAACAGAGGCTCCGACAACTGAAAAACCCACAGAAAAGCCTGTTTCAGAAAAGCTTGAAGTGAAGGATGATACAGTAAAAGTTGATGAATCATCAAAGATTTCAACAGTAAAAACAAAGAGTTCTGCTGATGACATTATCAAATCTGTCAAGAATAAAAATGTATCAATCATTGATAAGAACGGTAAAGCAATTTCAGGTGATACTCTTGTTGGCACAGGAGCAAAGATTCAGATTAAAGACAACAGCGGTAAAGTTGTAAGCGAATATGACGTATGCGTGCCCAACGACGTTGACGGCAATGGCAGAACAACAGCCGCAGATGCAAGACTTGCGCTCAGAGGTTCGGCAAAACTCGAAAAACTTGAGGGTGTATATGCATTTGCATCCGACATTGACGGTAACGGCAAAATCACCGCCGCAGATGCAAGAAAAATTCTTAGAATCTCCGCAGGTCTCGAAAAAGCATAAAAAATAAGGAGTCGCAATCGCGGCTCCTTTTGTTATACAAATCAGAATTTGTCGAACTGTTTGAATAAACCAATTGTAGGGACCGATGCCCACATCGGTCCGCATTTGTCGAAGACAAATCGGAAATCTCTGATTTCCGCAAATTGAAAAATTTGATTCAATAAGATTGTTGTAAATGAACGATTTGCAATCGTTATTGCTCCGTAAACTCCGCAATCGGACCGATGTGGGCATCGGTCCCTACATAATTTGTTTTTCCTGAGACGGACGCCCGATGGGCGCCCCTACCGGGTTGATTTTACAATTATATAATTCAACACCGTCAGGTGTTCCGAAATTGCGAATTGCGAATTTCCAATTGCGAATTTGAAACACCTCGACAAATTATTGTTTAAAGTTCAATTTCCTTCTTTATATCAGCTGATGCATAAAGTGTATCTAGAAGCTTTGCACTTTCGAGAATATAGTCGATGTGATTTCTCTTTTTTTCGCCTGAATCGATTGAATCGAGGAAGTCACGGTCTTCGCACAGATACATATCGGGAATATCGTATTCTTCCTTTGTTGTTTCAAGTGTTGAACCGTCTGTCAGGTCAAAGAGACCGCAGTATGCAAGTCTTGCACCGCATTTGTCACCCATGAAGTCGATGAACATTTCGTTCTTATCGATATTCTGTGCCCATGCACCGTTGAATGAAATGCTTGCCTTGTCTGTACGCACATAACCTGTAACAAAGTCGTCAACATCGTTTGTGCCGTTTTCAACATCAGCTGTGTCTTCAGCCCACATTGATTCATACTTATATGACTTCATATCCTTAGCCATTTCATTGTAAGTGTCACAAGTTACGTTTGTAAGCTTAGCACCGCCGAGTATGTAAAGGATAAGGTCAAGGAAGTGAATACCCCAGTCGATAAGAACACCGCCGCCTGACTGTTCCTTTGTTGTGAAAGCACCGCCGAGACCGGGAATTGAACGGAAGCTTCTGAATGAGCAGTAAACGTGATAAAGATTACCGAATTTACCTTCACGGTTGAGTTCTGCAAGTTTTTCAACTGACTTGTGATAACGGTTACATACGCCGATGTTGAGCATCTTGCCCTGTTTGTTCGCTTCGTCAGCCATTTCTTTTGAAAGAGCATAGTTAACGGTGATAGGCTTTTCACAGAAAACGTGTTTGCCGGCTTTCAGAGCATCCATTGTAACTGTGTAGTGTGCATAGTTGGGGGTAAGTACGAAAACTGCCTCAACTTCTTCGTCTGCAAGAGCCACTTTGTAGTCCGTGATGACATTCTCAATAAGGTCAGGGTATGTTTCTTTAAAATATTCAGCTTTTTCAATGATAAGGTCACATGCATATTTTACTCTGATGTTATCCATCTGTGAAAAAGCGGGAAAGTGTGCATTTTTTGCAATTCTGCCGCATCCTATTACGGCAATTACCTTTTTGTTGTCCATTTTTTTGCCTCCGAAAATTTTGGTTGTATTTATTATATAACGGAGTTACGGTAAAGTAAATATCATTTTTTTATTTTTTCTCAGATAATTTTTTATTGTAATTTCAGTATATATATGTTAAAATATCGTTTGGTGATAAAATGAAAAATACATATATAAATTTCAAAGAAGATGAGTGTTTACTCGGTGACAGCAAGTTTTTCGGCTGTCCCGACCTTCCCGAAGATTTTGACTGGCCCGTTGATGACGATGAATTTGATATGGAATTTATCTGTCAGATAAACTGCAAAAAGGCACACGATTTTAATGAAGCTCTGCCCGAAAAAGGTATGCTTTACTTCTTCGGCTGTATAGCAAATCCTCTGGGTGAGGAGAGTGCACCTGCAATTACAAAGGGTTTTCAGAGTATGGGTAATTTTGCAGTAAAGTATTATGACGGCGGTACTGCAGACCTTCAGAGCGGTGAAATCGTTGACGAAAACGGTGATGCAGTCGGCTTTAAAGAGCTTAAAATCAGCTTTACGGACGATGAGAATGAGTGCACGGATGCGTTTCATCAGCTTCTCGGTGATTATCCCGTAAACGATGACAAAGAGCTTGACGATTACGAGCTTCTTTTCTGCCTTGATTCATTCTCGGGTGATGATTTTACTCTTGAATTTGAAGAGAGCGGTTATCTTTATTTCCTTATAAAAAAAGAAGACCTCGCAAAAAAGGACTTTTCAAAAACTATATGCTATCTGGCGGTGGAATAAATGGAAAAAGTAAAATTCAATAACGGAAAACTGAGAATTCTGCAGATTAGCGATGCTCAGGACCTTCATTGGGTAAGAAAAACAATGCTTCAGATGCTTGAGAATGCATGTGAAGACCTTGAACCCGACCTTATTGTCTTTACGGGTGATAATATACTCGGTAATCATCTGCGTGACTACAGATTTTCTTCAAAGAAAAAGGAGATGTCAAAAGCTCAGGAGTTTGAAATTATGAGAAAAGCTCTGGCTCACATTTTTGATATTCCCGAAAGAAGAAAAATCCCTTTTGCTGTCATTTACGGTAATCATGACGATATGAATTCATTCACGGGAGATGAACAGGCTGAAATCATCCGTTCATACTCTATGAACAGAGGCTTTGAAAATTCAGGTGACCTCTGCGGTACATACCGTCTTCCCGTTTATTCGTCAGACGGTGAAAAACAGCTTCTCAATCTCTGGATGATGAACACTGCATGGCACGACAAAGAACAGGATAAGTGTTTCAATGATATAACCGAAAAGCAGGTTGAATGGTTTAAAAATGAATCAGCTCAGCAGAAGAATGCAAATGACGGCATACCTTATCCCTCACTTGTGTTTATGCATATTCCTCTTCAGGAGCTCAACGATTTTACTGAAGAATGTTCTCCCGAGGAGTCAACAATCAGTTTCCCGGGTGTGAATCTCCGAAAGAAAAAGGGTGTTTTCGGTCATCTTCATGAACCTGTTACTCCTGTTGAAAACGATAACGGATTCTATGCGGAGGTTCTTAAAGACGGCGGAGTCATGGGCATTGTATCGGGTCACGACCACCTTAATGATTTCTACGGCGTAAAGGACGGCATAAAGTTCGTTCAGACCCCCTGTGCATCTTTCCGTTGCTACGGTAATCCTCACAGAGGTGTCAGAATTTTCGATATCTATGAAAGCAATCCCGCTGACTTCTACACAAGAACCGTTTATTATAAGGAACTCTGCGGTGATAATATTATTTCTGATTTCAGACTTTTCTGGGATGCAGATGAATACGAAAAGAAAAAGTTTGCCGTTCTGGGTGGTCTTGCAGCTGGTACTGCTCTTATCGGCGGTGCGGCAATTCTTGCAAAGATTTTTAAAAAGTAATATTTGAGAGAATATATAATGAAACTGTTCAAAGATAAGTATTTTTACAAAACATTCTTCTCGCTGTCGTCTGTCATTATCCTGCAGAATCTTCTGACTTACAGCGTTAACCTTGCCGATAATGTAATGATAGGCAAATATTCGGAAGTTGCCATGAGCGGTGTATCCCTTGCAAATCAGGTGCAGTTTTTATTGCAGATGTTTGCTATGGGTGCGGCAAACGGTGTGAGTGTCCTTGCGGCTCAGTACTGGGGCAAAAAGGACACAAAACCCATAAAGAAAATTTTTACTTCAGCGGCAATTATAGGTACTGTGCTGAGTGCATTGATCGGTCTTGCGGTAATATTGTTCCCTGAATCCGTGCTGGGACTTCTCACAGACAAAACAAACGAAATTGCCGAAGGCTCAAAGTATATAGTTATAATGGGCTTTTCATACTGCATTTTTACTTTGACACAATTGTTTCTCAGTATGCTCAGAAGTGTCGAAACGGTCAGAATCGGTTTTGTTATAAATGCCGTTTCACTTGTTGTCAACATAAGCCTTAACTATATGCTCATTTTCGGTCATTTCGGTTGCCCTGAAATGGGTGTAAAGGGTGCGGCAATTGCAACACTCACTGCAAGGTATTTTGAATTCATCATTGTGGCATTCTATGTGTTCAGGCTCGACAAGAAGATAAAAATGAAGTTCCGTGACCTGTTTGTGCTTGATAAGTCATATATAAAGGATTACATAAAAACAGGTCTTCCCCTTATCGGCTCGTCAACCTCATGGGGTATTGCAATGGCTATCCAAACAGCCATTCTCGGCAATATTGAATCGTCTGCAGTTTTAGGCGCAAACAGCATCGCAACCACCATTTTTCAGGTCGTCAGCGTACTTTATACATCAACATCAAACTCCGCATCTGTCATTATAGGTAAAACGGTAGGAGAGAGGGATATCCCGAGAGTAAAACTATACTCAAAACGGCTTCAGCTCATCTTCCTTGTTACCGGAGTACTTTCGGGACTGATAATGTTCCTGTGCTGTGAAGGCATTCTTTCCCTTTACAATGTTGCCGATGAAACAGAAGCACTTGCAAGAACCTTTATTTACATACTCAGTGTGACAATTGTCGGCTCATGCTATGAAGCTCCTTCTCTTGTGGGTATTGTATCGGGTGGCGGTGACACAAAGTTTGTGTTATATAATGATATAATATTTATGTGGTGTATCGTCCTTCCGTTGTCCTTTCTTTCGGCATTCGTGTGGCATCTTCCCATTCCCGTCACATTCTTCTTCCTCAAATCTGACCAGATTCTCAAGTGCTTTGTTGCAGTTGTGAAAGTCAACAGATTCAAGTGGATTAAAGAATTGACGAGAAACGAAGAAAGCAAGCAAACTGCATAAAAAACGGCTCAATTTTATAGTTCAATATTACAATAAAAACAAACTTTTAATATTTAGAAAAAAATATTGATTTTTGTTGTAAATAATTCTATAATCCCCTTGTAATTTGCCTTTTACAAGGGGGTTATTTTTATGAAATTTATGTCAAACTGTCCTCTGTCCGACGAGATGAACAGAAAAGCGACTAAAATTCTGGGTGAAGACAATGTTCTGTTCGCTGTTGTAGGTGACCTTAAAATGGACGGCACTTACGGCACATCGGCACTCGTTTTCGGCAGAGACAGGGTAGTAGCTTTTGATGAAAGTTATGAAAACGGCTGTAAAACAGTCGATTTTGAAGATATCATCAGGGCAAAGGTCAAGCGTCTTTACGGTAATGCAATGTTCCGTGTAAAAGACAACGACGGAAAATGGCACTCTCTTATCCGTTTCTCTTATGCGGCGGCAGACCTTGGCGATGCGGCGGCAATTTACATGGAAGATGTGCATGACGGCGGTTATACCGATAAACTCCTTGAAGCCGTGGGGGCAACCTATGAGAAGATGAGAAGCTTCTGTCCTAAGTGCGGAAGAAAACTGCCTCATCCCGATGCTCCGTGTATTAACTGTGAGGGCAAGACAAAGACTTTCTCAAAACTTCTCAAATATGTCATTCCTCAGAAATGGAATCTTGTTCTGTGTATCGTGCTTTCAGCATTCACAACTGCACTTTCACTTGTTCCCACTTACATAACAAGTATGATGGTTGACGAGATTCTTCCGTCACGGGATATGAATAAGCTTCTCAAGGTTGTTATTTTCCTTGTTGTGCTTTATATCGTGCAGTATGTCGTTTCAGGTTTCAGACAATACAGACTGCGACTTGCAAGTGACAGCATCATAACAGGGCTTAAAAAAGATATCTTTGCAAAGGCTCAGTATCTGCCCATGAAGTTCTATGATAAGACTTCAACGGGTGCTGTTATAAACAGAGTAAACTCCGATACTGCAACAGTACAGCAGTTTATTCTCAGAATCACTCAGGAAGCAATTGTTCAGTTTTTTACTCTTGTGGGAATTATTGCAATCATGTTCTCACTCAACTGGCAGATGGCACTTCTTGCACTTTGCCCCGTGCCGATAGTTGTTATCATTGCAAGAAGATTCGGTAAAATCGTAGGTCCCAAGTACAGAAGACTGTGGAGAAGAAGCTCTTCAATCTCAACAATGCTTTCTGATACAATCCCCGGTGTGCGTGTTATCAAGGCATTCTCAAATGAAGAATCCGTTATCAGAAAATTTGCAAGATACTGTGACGAATGGAAAAAGGAAGATATGCACGCAGGTCTTTATGCCGCAATTTTCCCCACACTCATCACATTCTTCGTAACATGCGGTTCACTTCTTATATGGGGAATCGGCGGTAAATGGGTTATTGACGGCAGCTACGGTGTTACGGCAGGTATTCTTGTTTCATTCATTTCCTATGCCGCAACATTCTATAACCCCGTAAACTTCTTTGCAAATCTTTCAGACTCTTATGAAAATGCCATTGCATCTGCTGAAAAGATTCTTGATATCCTTGATGCAGAGCCTGAAAGCAATTTCGGTAAGTTCAAGGATGAAGAACCTCTTCAGGGTAAGATTGAATTTAAGAATGTCAACTTCTCGTTTGACCGTTCAAAGAAAGTTCTCAGTAACATCAATCTCACAATCGAGCCCGGTGATATCGTCGGTATCGTAGGTACAACAGGTTCGGGTAAGTCAACACTTATCAACCTTATCATGCGTTATTATGATGATTATGAGGGTGAGATTTTCATAGACGGAAAGAATATCAAGGACATTGATATGAACTATTTCCGTTCTCAGATAGGTTTTGTTCAGCAGGAGCCCCTTATGTTCCGTGACACAGTCTTCAATAATATTGCATACGGCTGCGGTGAAGTTCATGTTGAATCGGTACTTCATGCGGCGGAAATCGCAAATGCACACACATTTATTTCAAAGATGCCCGATGCTTATGACACAATGCTCGGTGAACGCGGTGTCGGTCTTTCGGGCGGTGAAAAACAGCGAGTTTCAATTGCCCGTGCCGTTCTCAAGAACCCCGGTATTCTTATTTTCGACGAAGCTACAGCGGCTGTTGACTCGGAAACAGAGTTCCTCATTCAGGGGGCTATTGAAAAGCTCATAAGAGGCAGAACAACACTAATGATTGCTCACCGTCTTTCAACACTTCGTAAGGCAAACAAGATTGTCGTTGTTGATAAGGGCGAAATCATCGAGTGCGGTCATCCCGATGAACTTCTCAAGCGTAAAGGTAAATATTATAAACTTGTTCAGATTCAGTCAATGAGCGAACAGCTTCTCAAAGAAAAAGAATCTGAAAACTTTGAATAAGGAGGGACTATAAAAATGATATTAAGATATATTGACGGTCCCGAAGTGCGTTTCAGAGTCAAGGACAAAATCTTTGTTGATATGGAATTTTATCATACGGGCGAAAAGTTTGAAAATATGGAACTCCGTCGTATGTTCCCCGTCAGCGGTAAGTATAAATATATTGCCGTGCTTGACAGCGAAGGTAATGAACAGGCTATGATAAGAGATGTTGAAAATCTCGATGCACAGTCAAGAGATGCTGTCAAGAGTTGTCTTGAAGAATATTACATGATGCCCAGAATCACAAGATTCATTGAAATGAGCGAAAAGTTCAAAATCTGGATGTGGACTGCAGAAACAGACAAAGGCATTGTAAAATTTGAGATAAGAAATCATCTTACGGCTGTAAAACCGCTGTTTGACAACCGTGTACTTATCAAGGATGCAAACGACAACAGATATGAAATCCCCAATCTT
>JAZSPR010000097.1:0-4534 GCA_045537555.1 Acutalibacteraceae bacterium
AGTGCTTTTGCGGCAAACGCTGTTCCGGTTGCCGAGTTCACATTTGCACAGATTTCCCTTGCAACAAAAGGCTATTTTCAGGCGTCTAAGTATTATCGCATCTTACCTGCAAGATCACTTGCATTTGCAAATACATCACCCGGAAATTTCGGTTGCAAAGTAGGTCTTGTGGGGCTTGGTGCAATCGGCTGCATGGTTGCCGAAAGACTGAAAGCTCTCGATGTTGAGGTTTATGCTTATGATCCGTTTGTTTCTCAGAAAAAGGCCGATGAATACGGAGTAAAGCTCGTCAGTCTTGAAACAATTTTCAGTGAATGCGATGTTATCAGCAATCACCTTGCAAATAAAAAAGAACTCGAAAATGTATTCAATTATAAACTTTTCAAAAGGATGAAAAAACATTCCACGTTCATCAACACGGGCAGAGGTGCTCAGGTTGCCGAATATTCCCTTGCACTCTCCCTGCTTATGCATCCGTCAAGAACATTCATCGGTGATGTTCTAAAGCGTGAATTCTTCCCCTACATAAATCCCCTTTTCTGGTGTCCCAATGCAATTCTGACACCCCACATTGCGGGAAGTACGGGCAAAGAGCCTCAGAGAATGGCTTATTATATGATGGAAGAGCTTGAAAGATTTACGTCAGACGGCAAAACAAGATACGAGGTTACGCTTGAATCCCTTGAAAGGATGGCATAAAAATGAACAAACTGAAAAATTTGATAAGCACATACAGAAATGACGGCACAGACCCGAGAAAAAACGATGCGTGGCGAGTGCTGCTGTTTTCGCTGAATTACGCAGGCGGTGCCGCAATCACAATAATGATGGGAAAGTGGTCTTACTACACACAGAATGTTCTTCAGCTCGGAATTATGTTTGCTTCAATTCATCTTCCTATCCGTATTCTTGATGCAATCACAGACCCACTTCTTGCGAATGTCTTTGATAAATATAACAAACCCGGCAAATTCAGACTTTTTATGATTCTCGGTGCACTGCTGTCTTTTGTCCCAGCAATGATTATCTTTTTTTACCCTGTTAATCCCGATATTCCGCTGATCGTTTCTTTTATACTGCTCGGACTCTGCTATGCGGTTGTAATTGTCGGTAATACAATTCTTATGACGGCCACAAGAGCAGGTCAGGCTATTATTACTCAGGACCCGAAACAGAGACCTCTCTATGCACTCGGTCAGACAGTTTCAGATGCTCTTGTATCAGCTTTTGTTTCCGTTGTTGTCACAAGTAACCTCATAGGCGACATGCAGGAACCTTTTGTATGGCGTATTTCAATCGTTGTAATGTCTGTTGTATCAATCGTTTTTGTTCTCGGTGCTGCAAAGGCTATAAGCAACAGAGACAACCCAACATATTACTCAATGAATAATCAGAAAAGAGAAGAAACTAAAATAACGGAATTCTTCTCCCTTATAAAGCGAAGCAAACCTCTGAGAAGTCTTCTGTGGGCAACATGCTCAGACTCAATTGCAAAGTCCGTCAGAGCAAGCCTTTCGATTTACCTTTTTGCAAATATCATTATGAACAGAAGTCTTACTTCTGCTTTTGATATTCTCAACGGCGTTGTCCTCGGAGCTCCTGTACTTGTTATAGGCATGTATTTTGCATCAAAAAAAGGTTCGGCAAAGGTTTATCACAAAGTTTCAATCATTCAGACTCTCGTTTCCGTTGCAGGATTTATCATAACTTTGTTCTTACTCCCTGCAGACCCCGAATACGCTTACTCGGGAATCACATTCTCGGTTATTATTGTTATTCTTGTTTTCGGTTTCTATATGAGTACACTCGGTATTTCAACAAACCTTGAAAATGCAATGGTCGGTGACCTTACGGACTATGAATATCTCCAGAGCGGAAAATTCATTCCCGGAACAATCGGTGCAGCACTTACATTTGTAAATAAGCTTGCATCAAGCGGTGTGGGACTTATCACGATGGGAATAATGGCATTCTGCGGTTTCTCGGGAAGCGGTGCAGATGCTGTTGTGCCTGAAAATGTTTTTGTAAATTACAGATTCTATTACTGCGTGCTGGCATCCGTTTTCCTTCTTCCTGCACTCGGTCATTTCATTACATATCTTTCAATGAGAAAATATCCTCTTACGGACGAAGTGATGTATGACGTATCAATGAAAATTGCAAAAGAACGAGGACTTATTGAAGAAAACGAAGAGGTGACTGAGAAATGATTGCAGTTTATGTAATATCAGCTCTGATCGGTCTTATTTTTCTTTTAACAATCATTGAAGTGATTTATTACATCAGCATGAAACCTGCTCAGGAGCTGCCAGACGACAAGGATTTTGACTATTATTCCGTAAATGTTGAAGGCAAGACTTTTGAAGAGGCATATCTCTTTCTGTCAGGTGATAAGGATGCACCCGATTTCACCGAAGAAGAAATATTTACAATGCTCTTAAAACAGAGTGAATATATGGGCAGACGTTTTGACTGCTCGGATTTCAGGGCACAGCTTCTCTTCAAAATCTATAAAGACTGTTATGATAATCTCTCTGACAGATGCCGCGATCTTATAAAAAAGACATTCCTTGATTTCAAATATTTCATGGATGAGCCCGGTGACGACAGTATGTGTTACTGGTCGGAAAATCATCAGATTCTCTTTGCAACAAGTGAATATCTTGCAGGTCAGGAATGGCAGAATGAAACATTCACAAACAACGGAATGACGGGCAGAGAGCATATGGAAAAGGCTGAAGAAAGAATTGATGCATGGATAACTCAGCGATTCAATTACGGATTTTCGGAGTATCTTAGCAACAACTATCTTGCGGAAGATATTTCACCGATGGCAAACCTTATTGCATACTGTCAGGATGAAAAAATCGTCAGCCGTATGAAAATCATTATGGATATTCTCTGGCTCGATGTTGCATTAAACAGCGTCAACAACCGATTTGTTGCAACAAGTTCAAGAATGTACGGCAACAACAAAGCTGGCAATTACTACGGCAACAGCATTACAACCGCAATGAATGTTTTATGGGGTAATGATGGTGCCGAAAAGATTCTCAGCAACCCTTATCTTTCAGAAAAAGAGAAAAGACAGATACGTGATACCCTTACAAAAAAGCCTAATCACATTGTTCTGTGTTTTACCGATATCGTAAAAAAAGGGATTTACAAACTCCCTGAAGTTATAAAAGATATTGCTCTTTCGGACGAAACCTTTGAAGTAAAAATGGGATGCGGACTCTCTCCTGCCGATATGAAAAATGAAAACTTAATCGGTCAGAAAACTCATCAGATTATGGCTCAGTGGGGTGCTGAAACATTCACAAACCCCGAAGTTATATACAATACTCTTGCATATCTTAAAAACAACAGGATGTACAGAAGTTCATTCCTCGGATATTTCAGATTTCTGAATCTTACAATATTCAAGCCTTTGAAATGGGATAAATTTGCCGCAAAGCACAACATTATGCCTCACGGCATCGCAACGGGCAGAGGCAACGTTTACACTTACCGTACAGCACATTATTCTTTGTCAACATCAGTTGCAAAAGATGTTGACATGTGCGGTGCACAGGACCACGAATGGACTGCTAACCTCGGTGAAGCGCTCACTCTTTTCACAACACACCCTGCAGGTGACGGTAACAGCAGATACGGCTCTTCACCCGGTTACTGGATAGGAAACGGCAGAAGACCGATGAGTGTGCAGAATAAAAACGTTAATATCACAATCTATAAATTACCCGAAAAAAAGAGACTTGGTGAAACAAAGATTGCCGATATGACTCATGCTTATATGCCGAAATGCTTCTATGATGAATTTGAAATGCATGATAACATTGTCTTTGCACGAAAAAACGGAGTTTTCGTAGCTCTGATATGTGACGACAAGCCTGAATTCAAGCCGTTTAACGAAGCTTCGGCAAAGGGTATTTACAAAAACAGAAATCTTAGTGAAGATTACATAATAAACGGTGAATTCGACCTTTGCCGAAAAGGCGGAGAGTATCACATTTATGTAACGGAGCTTTCCGATGCAGACACAGAAACAATCTCTCAGTTTAAAGAAAGAATCATAAACAACAGAATTGTTTTCGGAAACGGAAAAGTAACTTACAACACACATTTCGGCTCTGTTTCAGCATCATATGACGGCGAATTCAGAGTTAACGGTGAAAATGTAAAAACCGAATTTGACAGATATGATTGTAAATTCTGCAAAGCACCCAGAAAACCTGAATCAATATTTATTGATAACGGAAAACATTCACTTTTGCTCGACTTAAAAAACATAATAAGAAAATCAACATAAAAAATACAGCAGATTGCAGTTTTGCAGTCTGCTGTGTTGCTTTACAAATCAGAATTTGTCGGGCTGTGCCCGACAAAAATTCGCAATTGGGCATCTCTAAAAACTCTTTTCAAAAAAGAGAAAAAATGATATAATGATATCAGAAAATCGAAAGAGGGAAAAAGAGATGCAGTTTGGTTTTTTTGATATAGAAAATAAAGAAAATCGTTTAAGTGAATTAGG
>JAZSPR010000010.1:0-27541 GCA_045537555.1 Acutalibacteraceae bacterium
TCACTTAAACGATTTTCTTTATTTTCTATATCAAAAAAACCAAACTGCATCTCTTTTTCCCTCTTTCGATTTTCTGATATCATTATATCATTTTTTCTCTTTTTTGAAAAGAGTTTTTAGAGATGCCCAATTGCGAATTTGAAAGAGCTCGATAAATTATTGTTTATTTCTGTCAAGTCTTACAATACCGATAATAATTGATGCAAGGCTGAGAACTTCGCATACTATTGCACCGACTGAGAAGTTTGCAATGTTATAAACAAGCCACACGGGTGAACTTATAAGACCGAATTTTCGTATAGCTTTTGCATCTGTCAGACGATAACTGTGAGTTGTTGCAATCATACCGATAACGGGAAGGAATTCAAGAATGAAATTCACCGCTGTCGGCTCTTTATCAAGGACGGTGAATGTCAGCACATAAGATATCAGATAAATCGCGGTAAAACCGACAAACCAGCCGATATGATCAGCCCTCAGTTTTTCTTTATTGATAAAAATAACAGCTCTTACAGCACCGATAAAATTCATGAGAGCCCCGACAATCGCACCGAGCATAAAGAAGTTTACTGTAAAAAGAATTGTGCCGAAAAGCTGACAGATAATAGCCCCTTTACGTGTTTTCTGCTGATATGAGAAAAGGTTGAAAAACATCGCAATGATGCCGACAATCTGTGCTATGATTTCATTTATTTCCATTAGTCTGCCTCAAACATTTCTGCAAGTTTTTTAGCACTCAATGCCATATTTTTAATTCCGTCAAATATATTATCATCTGCGAAAGCTTCAAGATAACGGTCTGCTTCAAGAGTGAAATAACCGTTGTAGCCGATTTTTTTCAGAGCCTTCACAATACCGACAAAATCAACATTCATTGAGAAAGGAATCTGATGGCTGTCATTCCACAGGTCATTATCGTGAATATGAAGTGCCTGCAGATGCTTTCCGAGTGCATGTATCATTTCAACTGCATTTGTGCCGAGTGTCCGCATTTCAGCATGACCTATATCAAGGCAGGCAACAAAAAAATCATCGTTCACGGCATTAAGATGAGCATTGAAACTTATAGGGTCAGAACATGCTGCTGAAACAGGCTCATTTTTTATATTATCCCAGTTCCACATATTCTCCGTTGCGATTTTAACACCGTGTTCTTTTGCAAAAGGAAGGAGTTCAAAATACATTTCGGCATTTTCTTCGGGAGAAGCATCATTCATCGGGTGAATGATGCATATATTTCCGCCCGCTTCCGCAGTACATTCAATTGCTCTTTTCATAAATGAACGTATCTGAGGGATTTTTGTGGGGAACGGAGCGTGTGACTGATTGCATGTGATGCCGTTATCAAGACCTATCTGCTTGAGTTTTCTTGCAAATGCGAGATAGTCGTTACCTGCAAAGGGGCTTGAATTGGGCTTCAAGCACTGTTTGTCCCAGTCAAATCTTGCCATTTCAAACATTGAAAGGTCAAAAGCATCAAATCCTGCTTTTGCAATAAGTTCAACGGCTTTTTCTTCACCGATATGCTTTGCGGCTGAATGTATTTCTGTTGATATTTTCATGTTTGTCACCTTTTATATTTTTTTGTTTTATATTATCACTTTATTTCTTAAAAAACAAGAATAATATTGAATTAAAAAAACTATTGTGTTAAAATTTCTGTCGGAGTGATTTATGATGCTGAAAAAACTGATAGGTACAAAACAATTCTATAAAAAAGTTATTGTTTTGATGCTTCCGATTCTGATTCAGAACGGAATTACAAACTTTGTAAATATGCTTGATAATCTGATGATCGGTCAGGTCGGTCAGACTGAAATGATTGGTGTTTCTGTTGCCAATCAGCTTATATTTGTTTATAATCTGTGCATTTTCGGTGCAGTATCGGGTGCAGGAATATTTGGTGCTCAGTTTTTCGGTAACAATGATAATAAAGGACTGAGAGACAGTTTCAGATTCAAAATAATTTTCTGCACACTTCTGACTGTCGGTGTAATTGTGTTTTTTTATTTCTGCGGTCCTTCACTTATAAATATGTATCTGAAAGGTGAAGGCTCTGCCGAAGCCGCCGCGGCATCCCTTGAAGCAGGTTTTTCGTATCTTAAAATTATGCTCATAGGTCTTGTACCTGCCGCCCTTGCCCAATGCTGGTCAAGTACACTCAGGGAAACGGGACAGACATTACCGCCCATGGTTGCAGGAGTTATTGCTGTTTCAGTAAACCTTGTTTTTAACTATATCCTCATTTTCGGCCATTTCGGTGCACCACGTATGGGGGTTAACGGTGCCGCAATAGCAACAGTTATGTCAAGATTTGTTGAACTGTTTATAGTTGCAATCTGGACTTTCACAGACAGAAAGAAAAATATTTTCATAGTCGGTGCTTTCAGAAGCCTGAAAGTGCCCGTGACACTTGTAAAGAAGATTGCTGTCAAAGGTATTCCTCTTATGGTAAACGAAACTCTGTGGGCGGCAGGCGTTGCATTTATCAACAGATGCTACTCAACAGAAGGACTCGAAGTTGTTGCGGCAAATAATATTGTTCAGACATTTTTCAATGTTTTTTCTGTTGCATTTATGGCTGTAGGTGTGGCAATAGGTATTGTCCTCGGTCAGTTGCTCGGCGCAGGTAAAGAAACGGAAGCAAAGGATGCTTCACTCAAACTTATTACTTTTTCTGTTTTTGTAAGTGTAATTGTTGCAATAACATTTGCATTGAGTGCGTTTTTCATCCCCGATTTCTACAATGTGGATGAAAGTGTAAAACAGCTTGCAACAAAGATGATGATTATCTGTGCTCTGGCAATTCCTTTTGATGCCGTTGCAAATGCATGTTATTTCACTCTGCGTTCTGGCGGAGAAGCAATGATAACAATTATCTTCGACTGTGGTTTTATGTGGGTTGTAAGTGCAGCTTCGGCATTCATTCTCACAAGCTATACTTCCCTTTCAATTCTTCCTATATTTGCAATCTGTCAAGGACTTAATTTCCTTAAAGACGTAATCGGCATTACCTTCGTTAAAAAGGGGAAATGGATAAAACGTATAGTTGAATAAATAAACAAACAAGCAGTCGGATTTGACTGCTTGTTTTGTTATTCAAATATGTTCAACACTGTGAAATACCCAATCGTATTTACCGTCAATCTGCTTCCACTCGGCAATTAATTTAAGGGAATATTTAAGAACAAATGTTTCACCATAATCATCAGATTCATAACAACCTACATAAATCTCATACTTACCGTCATCAAGAAGATTATAATAACCTATTCGTGTATAAAAATCCCACGGACCTTCACCAATCTCTGCATAACTGACATAAACATACCCGTCATAACAATATGATTCGCCCGTGTCTGATATATAATTATCATCAAACTCAACCTGATAGATGTTTTCACATATCCACTTTACATTTTCAACGGGAATTTTAAAATAACGGCCTGATACATACTTATAAAGAGGATCATTCTTTTTCTTACCAGTATATTCAGTATAAGAATCATGGCTGAAATAATCAGTGTATGTCTGAATAAACATTCGTGCATGAATAAGATTGTTTACAACATAAGCCGTATCTGCAGTCCTACAGTCAAATTCTGTACCGAGAGTATTTCTCAGAAGGTTTTCCATTCTGTAAAAATCGGGCGGTACAGCCTCTGCATCAGCTTTTTCAAGACCTGCTGAAATACGAAGAATTTTTCTGGCATCTGATGCTGTAACTTTTCCGTCACCGTTCATATCTGCTGCAATAAAAGATATGTCATCAAGCTTATCTAAACCCGCAGATGCTCTTAATGCCTGACGGGCATCTGCCGCTGTAATTCTGCCGTCGACATTAACATCCCCTGCCTGCACATCAGTTGCACCATATGATGTTACAAACATCGCAGACAAAAGGATAACCACCATTATTACAGAAAAATATTTTCTCATTCTTAATCCTCCCGATAATAAATCTAATTTTCATTTTTATTACAACACAAATTATTATTCCTGTCAAGTATTTTAAAACAAAAAAACAGCCCCCACAAAAAGTCAATGTCATTAAGTTAAGAAAAACCGAATTTCACGATGTAGTGAAGTTCGGTTTTTTTGTAACTTTTTTTGCAAAATTACTTGACAAAAAGGAAAAAATGTGCGGTTTCTCTGTTGCCCCATATTAAGGCAACAGAGAAACCCTTTGTAATAGGTAATTGTTGAATTTACCGATTACAAGGAGGATTTTTCATGTCAAATAAAATTAGCAATGTAAAGAAAAAACTTGATGATGTTCTTTCAGCGTTTTGTGAGGTTTCCTGGATGTTTGTTAAAAATCCGGAATGTGATTTTACAAGAAACCGCAAATTATCATTCCGTAAAGTTATTTCTTTTCTTCTCTCTATGGAAGGCGGTTCCTTATCAAATGAATTAATGAAACATTTTGGTTGTTCTTCTGATATTGCTTCTGCATCAGCTTTTGTTCAACAACGAGATAAAATCAATTCGGATGCTTTTCCGTCTTTATTTGGTTTGTTTGTAAAGAAAACCGACAACAAGAAATTGTATAAAGGTTATCGTTTGTTTGCTGCAGACGGTTCAGATATACATATCCCTACAAATTCTGACGATGCCGATTCATATTTTTCGATGTGCAATGGGCAACCGGCTTACAATCTGATTCATCTTGATGCATTGTATGATATTCTTCAGCATACATATGTTGATGCAAATTTAGTCGGAAAAAGAAAAGGAAACGAACGTGCAGCCCTTTGTAATATGATTGACCGTTCGGCTGTAGATAACGCTCTTTTAATTGCTGACAGAGGATATGAAAGTTACAATATTATGGCTCATTGTCAGGAAAAAGGTTGGAAGTTTCTTATCCGTATTCAGGATTCTGTTAATTCAAGAGGTATAGCCTCGGGATTGATTTTACCTGCCACAGACGAATTTGATGTTTGTTTTAATCTTTCTCTTACAACTAAACAAACAAACGAAACAAAGCAACTGGCAAAAGACAGACTGCATTACAAGATTATTAACACCTCATCCTCTTTTGATTTTCTTCCATTAAAAAACAAAAAATTTAATCCTACTGTCTTTTATGATTTATCTTTTCGTGTTGTCCGCTTTAAACTTTCAGACAATTCTTATGAAACTGTTATCACAAATCTTGATACTGTCGATTTCCCTCCCATGGAACTGAAAATTCTTTACAATATGCGTTGGGGTATCGAAACTTCTTTCCGTGAGTTGAAATATACTGTCGGTCTGTTGCATTTTCATGCAAAAAAAGTGGAGTACATTTACCAGGAAGTGTATGCAAGACTCATTATGTACAATTTTTCAGAATTGGTTACCTCGCACGTAATCATTCAAAAATCTGACACAAAGTATGCTTACAAAGCCAACTTTTCCGTCGCTGTACATATCTGCAGACAATTCTTTCTCGGTAATGTATCTCCACCCGATGTTGAAGCTATAATTCTAAGATATATTTCTCCCATTCGCCCCGGCAGAAAACATCCTCGTAACGCATCATCCAAACACGCTGTCAGCTTCTCTTACAGAATAGCATAATTCTTTTGTTTTTAACAGTCTTTTTTGCGGATTTTTTCATTTCCGCTGTTTTGTCATGTCTTTTTATCTCAAAAGAGCACCCAAAACAGTTTTTTCTGTTTTGAATGCTCTTTTTTCTTTTCTTATTTTTCTTGATTTGTCATTAACTTAATGACATTGCCACAAAAAGTGAGAGCTGAAAAGTGCGATAAAGAAATTATCTCTTTGAGAACTGGGGTGCACGACGTGCGCCTTTGAGACCGTATTTCTTTCTTTCCTTCATTCTGGGGTCTCTTGTAAGGAAACCAGCCTTCTTGAGTGCGGGACGAAGATTTTCGTCGAACTGAAGAAGAGCTCTTGAAAGACCGTGACGGATAGCACCGGCCTGACCTGTAACGCCACCGCCTGCTACTCTTACAACGATGTCAAACTTCTCTGTTGTGCCTGTGAGAGCGAGAGGCTGACGAACGATGAGCTTGAGTGTTTCAAGACCGAAATAATCGTTGATATCTCTGTCGTTGATTGTGATTTTGCCTGTGCCGGGATATACACGGACACGAGCTACTGAACTTTTTCTTCTACCTGTACCGTAGTAGTAATTGCTTTCGTACATTTAAATCTGCCTCCCTTTCTTAGAATTCTCTTGCTACGGGCTGCTGAGCCTGATGCTTGTGCTCTGCACCTGCGTATACATGAAGTCTTGTGAATGCTTTTCTGCCGAGTGAGTTAGCAGGAAGCATACCCTTGATAGCCTTTTCAACAACGAAGCAGGGCTTCTCTTTGATAAGAGTTGAGTACTTAACTTCTTTCATGTTGCCGATGTAGCCTGTGTGATGATAATACATTTTCTGATCGAGCTTTTTGCCTGTAAGAACAACCTTTTCAGCATTGATAACGATAACATTGTCACCGCAATCTTCATGATATGCGAAAGTGGGCTTGTGCTTACCTCTGAGAAGAACAGCAGCTTCAGCAGCGAGTGCGCCGAGTGTTTTGCCTTCTGCGTCAAGAACATACCAGTCACGCTTGATGTCAGCGACTTTGGGCATATAAGTTGACATAGTTTTTACCTCCGATATATTTGAAATTTTATAAACAAAAATCAAGCACACCGTAGTGCGCTTGATTATAATATCACAAGGGTACCGACTTGTCAACACTTTTTTTGCTTTTTTTTAAAGGAGATTTCAGATACTCCGTTTTTCTCCGTTTTTCTCTTGTTTTTAAAGTGTTTCCTCATTTATTATTTTGCAAGAAATTCAAGAGAAATCTCTGCAAGTGTGTCGGGATGTGTTTCAATAACGATGTGACTGCCCTCTACTGTGTGCATTTCGGCATTTGATAAAGCAGTACTGATATTTTCTGTCATTGTACCGTTGATGACTGTATCGTCCTCAGCCCATACAAGGAGTGTGGGGGTATCGAGCTGTGCAAGAGCATTGAGGTCTGTGTTCTTTGCATTTGCACCGCCGAAGAGCATTGATGCACCGGTTCCTTCCACCATAAGAGGATCTGCAAGAAGAGATGCGTCATAATTCTTTGCATATTCTATATCGCCGGTTGTTACATATACGGCAAGTTTTACAATAAAATCGCTGCTGAGAACAAGCTTGAATATAAAATCGAAAATCTTGCTTACAAAAGGTGATTTTATCATATCTCCCATTGCTGAATTGCCCTGCATATAAATTTCGCTGGGGCAGAAGAGCATAAGAGCTTCAAGATCATTTTCACAAGCGATATTCATTGAAACACCGCCTCCCATTGAATGACCGGCAACGATCCATTCTTCTGTGGGAGCAATTGTTTCCATGAAGTTCACAACAAGATTTTCTCTGTCAATAAGTTCGGTAACATTGATTTCTCTTGTGCTGTAACCGAAGTTGGGAAGGTCGAGAAGATAGCAGTCGTAACCTTCTGCACTCATGATTTCAGCCATACCGTTCCATGTTGTACCTGAGTAAAGGAAACCGTGAAGGAACAAAATTCTGCCCTTGAATTCACCTTCTGCGGGAACAACGGTATAATGAATTGAATATTCACCCTGTTCATAGTAACTGTCGGTTACTGTGTCTTCAGCTGAAATGCTGACGGTGAACATTCCGAATACCATAACAAGTGACATAATAACAGCAAGGATCTTTTTAGTGGTTGTCATAAGAATTGTCCTTTCATTAATATATAATGTAATATATTTTAGTGAGAAGTTAGGAGTGAGGAGTTAGGATTTTCGGAAAAGGCTCCGCCTTTTGAACTGTTTATATAATTCAAGTCGCTTGCGACTTCCGAAATTTCGAATTACGCATTGTGAATTGCGAATTGATTATTCTTCAGCCTTTTTCAGTTCAATGCCCAGAACATCAAGCTGTTCTTTGTCTACGGGAGAGGGACATTCTGTCATAGGTTCTGTTGCATCCTTGAGTTTGGGGAATGCAATTACATCACGGAGTGACTCTGCACCGACCATTTGCATAACAAGTCTGTCAAGACCGATACCCATACCGCCGTGAGGAGGAGCACCGTATTTGAATGCACCGAGAAGGAAGCCGAATTTTTCGTTTGCTTCTTCGGGTGAAAGACCGAGAAGGCTGAACATTCTGTCCTGAAGCTCGGGATTTGTGATACGGATTGAACCTGATGAAAGCTCAATACCGTTGAGAACAAGATCATAAGCCTTTGCCTTGACGGCTGCTTTGTCTGTTTCGAGGTATTCGAGACATTCGTCCATGGGAGATGTGAACGGATGATGCATTGCTACATACTGCTGCGCATCTTCATCCCAGTCAAAGAACGGGAATTCTGTAATCCACAGGAAGTTGTATCCGGGCTTGATAATGTCAAGTTTCTTTGCAACTTCGCAACGAAGAGCACCGAGGACTGAAAGAACAAGTGACTTCTTTCTGTCTGCAACAACAAGAACAACGTCGCCCTTTTCAGCGCCTGCTTTATTAAGGATTGCTGTCATTTCGTCTTCTGTCATGAACTTTGCGAATGATGAAGCAATACCGTCATCGGTCATTCTTATCCATGCAAGACCCTTTGCGCCGAAGCCCTTTGCTGTTTCAGTGAGCTTGTCAATTTCTTTTCTTGTAAGTGTCTTAACGGCATTTTTTGCGTTAATGGCTCTTACAGTACCGCCTGCTTCAAGTGCTGACTTGAATACAACAAATTCGCTGTTTGCAACTTCCTCAGAAAGGTCGAAAAGCTCCATATCGAAGCGGGTATCAGGCTTGTCTGAGCCGTATCTGTCCATAGCCTCGTTATATGTGAGTCTGGGAAGCTTTTCGGGAATATCAACACCTATTGCTTCCTTGAAAACCTTATGAATGTACTTCTCAATCATTTCAAGGACATCATCAACATCAACAAATGACATTTCAAGGTCAATCTGTGTAAATTCAGGCTGACGGTCAGCTCTCAGGTCTTCGTCACGGAAGCATCTTGCAATCTGGATGTATCTGTCAAAACCTGCAACCATTGAAAGCTGCTTGTAAATCTGAGGTGACTGAGGAAGTGCATAAAAACTGCCGTTGTGAAGTCTTGAGGGAACAAGGAAGTCTCTTGCTCCTTCGGGAGTTGACTTCATGAGCATGGGAGTTTCGATTTCGATGAAACCGTTGTCATAAAAATAATCTCTTGTGATTTTTGTAACCTTATTTCTGAGAAGAATGTTCTTCTGAAGGTCAGGTCTTCTCAGGTCAAGATATCTGTATTTAAGTCTGTTGATTTCTGCTGTAGGACAGTTTTCGATGATTTCAAAAGGAGGTGTCTCACTCTTTGCAAGAAGACGAAGCTCTTCAACATCAATTTCGATTTCACCCGTGGGAATTTCTGTATTCTTCGCACTTCTTTCCTTAACTGTACCTACAACTGCAAGTACATATTCACTCTTTGCAGATGCGGCTTTTTCAAAAACAGCCTTATCTGTATTTTCGTCAAATGCAAGCTGAATAATGCCTGTTCTGTCTCTTAAATCGATGAAGATAAGAGCGCCGAGGTCTCTCTGACGCTGAACCCAACCGCAGAGAGTAACCTTTTTACCCGCATCGGCAAGTCTTAAATCACCGCAGTAGTCTGTTCTTTTAAGACCCTGTAAAAAATCCATTATAATAATCCTCCTTAGGGTGACGGAAATAATACAAAGCCGTTTTTTACAGGCTGATTTCCGTCAATACTTCGTTAAAATACTCGCAAATCCGTCAGGATTTGCTGCGTTTTGTTCCTTGTCTTGCCAAAAATCCGCACTGTAAAAAATCTTCGACCTTAAAACGAGAGATTTTTATTGGATTTTTGGTATTGAGGATGCAGGAAGGCTGGCGCCTTTCAAATCCGAAATGCCGAAAAGGCTTAAAAATAGCCGTTTTAAGGCGGTTTCGTATTATTCCCGTCACCCTAAAATTGATGATACATCAACATCACCGACATTGAAATCATCAACTGCCTTGTTGATTGACATATTTATAAAATTGACTGCAAAATCTTCAAGAGCAACGGGAACTTCCGTACCGTCTGCCATGCATTTTACATTCACAACACCGTTTGCGATTTCGTCAGAACCGAGAACAGCCGTGTAAAGAACACCCATCTTGTTTGCAAACTTCATCTGAGCCTTGAGCGAACGTCCTACTGTGTCGAAGAGACACGCAACGCCTTCCTGACGTACCTGAGATGCAAGTTCAGCGGCTTTGATGTTTGCTTCATCGTTCATTGAAGCGATGTAAAGGTCTGTGGGGTTTTCAGCTGGAAGCTCGATTCCTCTTGCTTCCAGCAACATCATGAATCTTTCAAGACCGACGGCAAAACCGCATGCGGGAACAGAGGGCCCGCCGAGCTGTTCAACAAGACCGTCGTATCTTCCGCCGCCGCAGACTGTACTCTGAGCACCGATTGAGCCTGTAACGAACTCAAAAACAGTTCTTGTATAGTAATCAAGACCTCTTACGATTGTGGGATTGACTGTATATTCAATTCCCATAGCATCAAGATACTTTTTAACTGCATCAAAATGTGTCTGACAGTCATCACAGATGTAATCAAGAATTTTGGGAGCATTCTCTGCAATACCCGAGCAAACGGGGCTTTTGCAATCAAGAATTCTCATGGGGTTTCTGTCAAGTCTGCCTTTACATGTTTCGCAAAGGTCATCAATGTTTGAATTGAAATATTCTCTGAGAGCTGCCTGATAATTTTTTCTGCATTCGGGACAGCCGATTGAGTTGATTTCAAGTCTTAAATCATCAATTCCGAAGAAATCGAAAATGTGCTTGCCCAGAGCGATAACTTCCGCATCAGCAGCGGGAGCAGCCGCACCGAAACATTCAACACCGAACTGATGAAATTCACGCAGTCTGCCTGCCTGAGGTTTTTCGTAACGGTAGCAAGGTGTGACATAAGCAAGCTTCATGGGCATTGGTTCATTGAAAAGACCGTGTTCAAGGAATGCTCTTACAGCACCTGCCGTGCCTTCGGGCTTGAGTGTGATTGAACGTCCGCCGTTATCTTCAAAAGTGTACATCTCTTTCTGCACAACGTCTGTTGTTTCACCGACTGATCGGTTAAAAAGCTCTGTGTGCTCAAAAACGGGAGTTCTGATTTCTTTAAAACCGAAGTTATTGCCGATTTCAAGCATAGTGCTTTCTATAAATCTGTTTTTGTAGCTGACTGAAGGCAGGACATCGCCCGTGCCTCTTGCCGCTTTTGTGAGTAAAGCCATAAAAATTACCTCTATATACTTAGATAAGGCGACATAAAGCCGCCTTGTTTATTTACTGATTCAATTTATTTTACAAGTTCACGCCAGTCAAGGTCGCCTCTCTGAAGTCCCATAACAAGACATTCAGCGGTAGCAATATTTGTTGCAAGAGGGATATTGTGAACATCGCAGAGTCTTAAAATGTTTGCCTCGTTGGGTTCATGGGGTTTTGCATTAAGAGGGTCTCTGAAAAAGAGAAGCAGGTCAATTTCATTGCACTGAATTCTTGATGCAATCTGCTGATCGCCACCCTGGGCTCCGCTCATAAAACGTGTAATCTGAAGTCCTGTTGCTTCTGACACAAGTTTACCCGTTGTGCCTGTTGCACACAGATTATGATGGCTCAGAATTCCGCAATAAGCAATACAGAACTGAGTCATAAGTTCTTTTTTCGAGTCGTGAGCTATCAAAGCTATATTCATTTCTCTGCACCGTCTTTCTGTTAAGAAATATAAAGTTTTCCACATTCTTACGCAATAAATAATAACACAAAACTTTACATTTTTCAATATTTTATATTAATAAAAATCAAAAATATTCAATATTTTTATAATATATATCAATTTATAGCTCGAGAGGTATATATTCCCCGTTTATTCTGCCCGAAATTCTTCCGATTGCCTTTATAAACGGGCTTTTTTTCTTCGGCATAACAGATGTAACCGACAAAAACGGAATTTTCTTATCTTCGGGAACAATCCCCAGTAGCATAACACCCGATTTATCTATAACGCCGTCCACATTAAGAAGTTTTGACTTCATTGCCGCTTTTTTTTCAAAGCGATTGATAATAAGGCGCATATTTTCTCTTCCGATGCCGTATTTTTCGGTTTCACGGGCTGCCGCTGCGGCACATCTTACTGAAACTTCGTCTGCCGTTGCAACAAAGACTGCTCTTTCTGCGGCACTTGCAGTAATTTCAAGATTCTTATCAATTCCAGCAGAAGCATCAATAAAGATTATATCAAATTTATCTTCAAAATATGAAACAACTTTTCTGAAATCTTCAGCGGTAATATCTTCGGGATAAACTGACGGTGACGGAAGAAGGCTGAGGTTATCAGCCACTTCAATCAGCGCATTTGCACTTTCGCAGTTATCTGTCACAAGATCAAGCCATGTATTCATAACACGTTCCTGAACACCGAGCATAATATCGAGTGCACCTAGCCCGGGGTCTGCATCAATAAGAAGCACTTTATTGCCCCTTTGCGATGCTTCTCTTCCGAGAAAAGATGCGATTGTGGACTTTCCTACTCCGCCTTTTCCTGATGCTATCAAAATTTTTTCAGCCATAATACTTTCCTCTTATCTGAGCAGCTGATTTGTCTGCTGCGAAGATGATATCTGATTTTTTGTGGAAAAATAATAGTCGTATATATCAGCCGCAACAACAGCAGTTGCAGTACCGCTGTCAACACTTTCGATGATAACGGCAACGGCAATTTCGGGTTCATCAAAGGGTGCAAATGAAATATTAAGACCGTTATTACCCTGAACGGTTTTACCGTCAATGATTTTCTTGACCTGAGTTGTACCTGTTTTTGCACCGACTTTTTCGGTTATACGTGAAAAAGCAGTACGGCATGAGCCTGTTGTTGTAACGGCAAGCATACCTTCTTTTACAATATTGATTGTCTCCTGTGATATTCCCGTTTCGGCAACAACAACCGGTTCGTGTTCATAAAGAACTTCGCTGTGATCAGCATTCATTATATTTTTGACATAATGACATTCATATCTTGTGCCGCCGTTTGCAATTGTAGCACAATAATTGGCAAGCTGAATGATTGTGAAAAGGTTATCTGACTGACCGATACCCGCCTGAATAGTGTCACCCATCATCCATGTAAGACCTACCGATTCTCTGTATGATCTGCCCGCAAGAATACCCTTCGATTCGGAAAGTTCAACGCCTGTTTTCTGTCCGAGACCAAGTTTCTGGCTGTATTCATTCATAACATCAATACCGAGAAGATCACCTATATTATAGAAGAATATGTTACATGATTCCTCAATAGCTTTTGTAACGTTTATATTTCCGTGAGAATCAAGACATGAGAATGTAACATCATAATACTGGAATATACTGTTACAGAAAAACTTATCATAAGCGGTGATGGAACCGTTCTCAAGGCCTGCAATTGCTGTTGAAAGCTTCATTGTTGAACCCGGTTCATATGTACTGTAAAGGACACGGTTGATAAGCGGAGTGCCGTCTGCATCAAGCAGTTCGTTATATTTATCGAAATATTCCGTAAGATTATATGACGGATATGAAGCACTTGCAAGAATTTCGCCTGTATCAACATCAAGAACAACAACAGCACCTGCGGCATCAAGCTCGGAAACAGAAGATGCCGTAAGTTCAAGAATACGTTTTTCAAGCGAATTCTGAGCAACACGCTGAAGCCCCGAATCAATTGTAAGATATACGGAGTTGCCCTGCACAGGCATACGTGTGTAATCATTTTTCACGTTTCCGTCATCATCAATTGTAATGGTTTTGATGCCTTTTTCGCCTCTGAGCTCTGATTCCATCGCACTTTCAATGCCGAATTTTCCTACATAATCAGAAAGTGAATAAGCATTGAGTCTTTTGTTTTCTATTTCCGAATCGGTGTAATTACCGACTTCAATATCTTCATCAAGTTTCTTTTTATTTGCGTCATATTCCTCGCTGCTGATAATACCCGTGACACCGATGATGTGCGGAGCTATTGTGCCATCGGTAAATTCACGGTAAGTATCAATCTGAGCTTCAACACCTCTGAAAAATTCACTTTTTTCTTTGATTATTGAAATAGTTTCACCCGAAACATCTTCGGCAAAAACATAAGGCACGGAAACCGAAAAACCGGTTCGCCACATTTCATAACATACCGATGCAATCTTTCTTGCCGTAACTCTGTCAAATTCCTCAAGCTTATACATATCAATAAGTGCATCAAGACAGTTTTCGGCTGTTGCATATGTGTTGAGATTGAGCATATTCTTGTTTTTAAGAGAGTTTATATCTGCCTTTCTGTCCTCCTCAAAAACAAGTTTTCCGTTTTCATCATATATTATAGGAAGATTGTCTTTCCATTTTTCTTTTTTTGAATCACAGAGATCAACAAGAGCGGCTATAATTCTGTTTCTGTCGGCTTGTTTTGAAGGAAACAATGCCGCATTGAACTCAATACTGTTACCCTGTCTGTTTGAAACAAGAGTTGCACCGTTACGGTCAAATATTTCGCCTCTTGCCGCTTCAACAACGACATCATATTTTTTTACGGTTGAATCTGCTTCACCGTCTGAAGACACAACGGTCTTTGTCAGAACAATGCTGTAAATCGCCACAACAGCAACCACAAAAATAAGATAATAATTGATTCTTTTTCCGCTGACGGTCCGTCTCATATTTCTCACCAACTTTCTGTGTACAGCTATAATTTATACGGAAGTTTCTTTTTCAACAAGACTGATGCTTACATATTTTACCGCTTTATATATTATAAACGACAATGCGGTTGTTATAACGGCACCGGGAAGATAAAAACCGAGGAGTGCCGAAAAACGAGTATCACCTATCGGAATATAAATCGTAAATAACCAGTAAAGAATGCTGTGAAGTCCTGTTGCAACAGCACATATGCAATACTGCGTAATAAGTTTATTTCTCATAAAGAAATGAACAAGAAGTCCTGCGGCACATCCCGTAAAACTGAGAAAGAAACCGTTGAATCCGTCAGGAGCCGTACTGCAGACATCCCAGAAACAACCGGCAATCATGCCGTAAAACAGTCCCGATAACTCACCTTCACACATTCCGATTGCAATAACAAGCGGAATCAGAGGAAAGAACCTTGCACCGAAAACAGTGGGCAGAAGGCCCTGAGTATTCTGAAGCAATGCAACAACGAGAATTGCCGCAAAAAACACTATTCTTTTTATAACAACGGGCAATCCCTCGAAACGGAACATTTTGTAACCTCTTTTCGATAAATCAGAATTTGTCGAGTAGTTTAAATAAACCAATCGTAGGGACCGATGCCCACATCGGTCCGTATTTGTCGAAGACAAATCGGAAATCTTTGATTTTCGCTAACCGACAAATTAATTCAATGAATTCATTGTAATAGAACGGTGTACCACCGTTATTGCTCCGCTATACTACGCAATCGGACCGATGTGGGCATCGGTCCCTACAAAATTTGTTTTCACACAATATTATAATGGGTAAGGGCGAAGCCCTTCCGAAACTTTTGCCGAAGGCAAAAACATCACTTGACCGAAGGTCATTCATCATTTTGCGTAGCAATACATCACTTGCCGTCAGGCAAACATCACTCAATAATTTATCGCCTCAGCGACAAATTATTGTTTAAATACTCAGTTCAATCGTCTTGACAAAAAACTATTATATTGATATAATATTATGTACGCATATATATAAAATAAATAATAATTATATAGGAGATCCTTATGTTACAATACGAAGAACTCAGACTGAAACTCAGAAAATCAGAAGAGCCCATAAAAGAGCTCGCAGAGGCTCTTGGTCTTAAAGCTATGCAGAAAGAAATTGAAGAGCTTGAGCTGAAAGCTGCTCAGGAGGAATTCTGGAACGATATCGAAAACAGCCAGAAAGTGCTTCAGAGAACAGCTATGCTCAAAGGCAAGGTTGAAAAATACAACAAACTCTGCGAAGACTATGAAGACACAATGACACTCATTGAACTTGCAGACGATGAAGGCGACGAATCAATGATTGACGAATGCACAGAAGCTGTTGAAAGAGTCATTGCAGACCTCGATTCACAGACACTTTCAACTCTTCTCACAGGTGAATACGACTCCAAGAATGCTATCCTTACGTTCCACGCAGGCTCAGGCGGAACAGAGGCTCAGGACTGGGCTATGATGCTTTTCAGAATGTACCACAGATGGGGTGAACGTCACGGCTTCAAGACAACTACGGTTGACTATCTTGACGGTGACGAAGCAGGTATCAAATCTGCTACAATCCTCGTTGAAGGCGATAATGCTTACGGCTATCTCAAGGGCGAAATGGGTGTTCACAGACTTGTCCGTGTTTCTCCCTTCGATGCATCGGGCAGAAGACACACTTCATTCGCATCTCTCGAAGTTATGCCCGAAATTGACGACACAGTTGAAGTTGACATCAACCCTGCAGACATCAAAATGGACGTTTACCGTGCAAGCGGTGCCGGCGGTCAGAAGGTCAACAAGACATCATCAGCCGTACGTCTTACACATATCCCCACAGGTATTGTTGTTGCCAGCCAGGTTGAACGAAGCCAGTATCAGAACCGTGACGTGGCTATGCGTATGCTCAAATCAAAGCTTATCGAAATCAAAGAGAGAGAAAATCTCGAAAAGATTGAAGATATCAAGGGTGAGCAGAGAGAAATCACATGGGGCAGTCAGATCCGTTCTTACGTTTTCATGCCCTACACTCTTGCAAAGGACACAAGAACAGGCTTTGAAAACGGCAACATCAACGCTGTTATGGACGGCGACATTGACGGCTTTATCACAGCATACCTCAAAATGCAGGCTAACGAAAAGCTCGCAAACGGATAATCATGAAAAAGTTAATTTCTTTATTTCTTTCTTTTATTATTATTTTTTCTTTTGCGGCATGTGCGGATAATGTAACGGACATACCCGAAGATAACGGCAGCCCCGTAGTTATAACAACCGTTTTTTCAGTTTATGACTGGACACGCAACATCACGGGAGACAGATGCAATGTCATTTATCTCGATAAAAGCGGCGCGGACATGCACTCTTTTGAACCCACGGCAAGCGACATAGCGCTCCTTTCAAAGGCAGACATATTCATTCACATCGGCGGTGTTTCCGATAAGTGGGTTGATTCGGCTGTTGAATCGGCAAAGAATGATTCACTCGCAGTTCTTTCTCTTATGACCGTTACGGGTGTACTCGAAGAAGAAACCGTCGAGGGCATGCAGACCCACGACCATGAAGACAAAAACACCGACGAATATGACGAACACATCTGGCTTTCGCTGAAAAAAGCTCAGACTTCGGTTGATGCAATCTGCGAAGCACTCTGCAAAGCAGACAACACAAACGCAGAAACTTACAAAGCAAACGCAACTGCTTATAACAAAAAGCTATCTGAACTTAATAAAAAGTTTGAGTTGCTTATGTCAGGTGCAAAACGTAACACAATCCTCGTTGCGGACAGATTCCCGTTCAGATATTTAACAGAAGATTACGGCATCGAATATTTTGCCGCATTCCCCGGCTGCTCGGCTGAATCCGAAGCAAGCTTTGAAACAATGACATTCCTCATTGAAAAAACAAAAGAGCTGTCTCTCCCCTGTATTTTTATAATCGAAAATTCGGACGGCAGGCTCGCAGACACAATAAGCCGTGAAACGGGAGCGAAGGTGCTCACTCTCGGCTCATGTCAGTCAGTAACTCAGGCTGATGCTGAAAACGGACTGACTTATCTTTCCGTAATGGAAAACAATCTCAAAACCTTAACGGAGGCACTCTCTTAATGGCACTCATATCCTGCAGAAACGTTTCATTAGCATATGAAGGCAACACAATTGTCACGGGACTTGACTTCAGTGTAAGTCAGGGCGATTATCTGTGCATTGTGGGCGAAAACGGTTCGGGCAAAAGCACTCTTATGAAGGCTTTGCTCGGGCTTAAAAAGGTTTCGCAGGGTAATATTTCATTCGGTGACTCACTCAGAAAAAAAAATATCGGATATCTGCCTCAGCAGACCGATGTTCAGCGTGATTTCCCCGCAAATGTGCGTGAAGTTGTTCTTTCGGGCTGTCTTTCAACTGGCAGATTCAATCCTTTCTACACAAAAGAGGACAAGCTCAGAGCCGACATAAACATGGAGCTTCTCGGCATAAAGGACATTGAGAAAAAGTGCTACAGAGAGCTTTCGGGCGGTCAGCAGCAAAGAGTTCTGCTCGCAAGGGCTTTATGTGCCGCTGACAGACTTCTCATTCTCGATGAACCTGCGGCAGGTCTTGACCCTGTTGTTACCGAAGAGCTTTACTCAATCATAAATTCACTCAATAAAGACCACGGTATGACAATTATTATGGTTTCACACGACATCGGACATGCCGTAAACAATGCAACACATATCCTTCACATAGGAAACACTCCTCTTTTCTGCGGAACAAAAGAGGAATACCTCTCTTCCGAGGCTTTCCGCCGTATTTCAGGCAAAGGAGGGGCTGAATAAAGATGTTTGAAACACTCGCATATTATTTTCAGTTTGACTTCGTGAAATACGCACTCGTTGCAGGTATTCTCGTTTCACTTTGTGCCGCCCTTCTCGGTGTGAGCCTTGTACTCAAGAGATATTCAATGATAGGAGACGGTCTTTCACATGTGGCTTTCGGAGCAATAGCCGTTGCCGCCGTTCTGAAACTTGCACCGATGTATTTCACACTTCCCGTAACGATAGTCGCAGCAATCATACTTCTGAGAATGGGTCAGAATTCAAAAATCAAGGGCGATGCCGCAATAGCAATGCTCTCTGTGGGAGCACTCGCTGTGGGATATCTTCTTATGAATGTATTCTCCACAAATGCAAACATCAGCGGTGATGTTTGCACAACGCTTTTCGGTTCAACTTCAATTCTCACCCTCTCTGCAACTGACGTTTACACATGCATAGCCCTTGCGGCAGTTGTAATAACGGCTTACATACTTTTCTATAATCGCATTTTTGCTGTCACATTCGATGAAAACTTTGCATCGGCAACGGGCACAAAATCATCTGTCTACAATCTTTCACTCGCAGTACTGACTGCAGTTGTAATTGTTATTGCAATGAATCTTGTGGGGGCGCTTCTTATTTCCGCGCTTATTATTTTCCCCGCACTTTCGGCAATGCGCATTTTCAGAAGCTTCAGAAGTGTTACAATCTGTGCTTCGGTCATTTCGGTCGGTTGTTCACTTGCAGGTATACTCATTTCCGTGCTTGCAGACACTCCCGTCGGTGCCACAATCGTTGCGGCAGATATATTCATTTTCATAATTTTTGCAATTATCGGCAAAATCAAAAAAGCATAATTCAGCCCTTTCAGGGGAAAATCTATAAAGATAATTCCCTTTAAGGAGAACTGAAAATGCAGAAAAAGAAAAATACAACGCCATACGGCTTTACATTTCCGTCACCCTTTTCGGCTGAAGACAATCAGTCGGGTGACAACGATAGCTCTCCCGAAAAACAGGATTCATCCTGTGACGGTTCAGTTACAATAAACAAAAACGGGCATTTCATTCATTGCCTTACAATCATCGGTCAGGTCGAGGGACATTACCTGCTCCCCTCGGGCACAAAAGCCACAAAATATGAGCACGTTATTCCTCAGCTTGTAGCAATTGAAGAAAGCAATGATGTTGAAGGTCTTATCGTGATTCTCAACACCGTCGGCGGTGACATTGAGGCAGGTCTTGCCCTTGCAGAACTGATAGCAGGAATGAAGAAACCCGTTGTTTCCCTCGTTCTCGGCGGCGGGCATTCAATCGGCGTACCTCTTGCAGTTTCGGCAAAGAAATCATTCATCGTGCCGTCTGCGACAATGACGGTGCATCCCGTAAGAATGAACGGGCTCGTTCTGGGCGTTCCGCAGACTCTCAATTATTTTCAGAATATGCAGGAAAGAATTGTGCGTTTCGTGTGCGACAATTCAGGCATTACGCCCGACAGATTCAGAGAACTCATGCACGCAACGGGCGGAGAACTCGTAACAGATGTGGGAACGGTCCTCGGCGGTGAAACAGCCGTAAAAGAAGGGCTTATTGACCATGTGGGCACACTCGGTGATGCGATGGAGTGCCTTTATGAAATGATTAAGGAACAAAAAGACAAACAATAATTTGTCGAGGTCTTTCAAATTCGCAATTTGCAATGCGCAATTCGCAATTTCGGAACACCTTGCGGTGTTTGATTTATAAATTGTTATGACCAACCCTGTAGAAAAAAACAATATTCGTAGGGACCGATGCCCACATCGGTCCGATTGCGTAATGTAATGGAGCAATAACGGTGGCACACCGTTCTATTACAATAAATTCATTGAATCAATTTATTCGTTTTACGGAAATCAGAGATTTCCGATTTGTCTTCGACAAATACGGACCGATGTGGGCATCCGTCCCTACAATAGTTACATATTCATCAAAACTGACACCCAATGGGTACCCCTACGATGAAAAAACATATAATTATGCATTATGCATTGACAACGGAGAAAATCATGGCTGAAAAAAAGAAACAGACTCAGACAAAAAAACAGAATACTGCTAAAAAAACCGATGTAATTCCGAAGAAGAAAAAGCCTACAAAGGCTGAAATGGAACAGCTTCGCATGGAGGAAGAAATCCGCAAAGCTGAGTACATAAAGAAAAGAAACCAGACTGCGGCACTCATTATTTTTGCCGTTTCGCTTGTGTTGTTCAGCATTGTGCTTATTCCTGCCGACAGCGGTACAATGTGGTACGGTATCAGAGGATTCGTTTTCGGTCTTCTCGGTTATTCGGGCTTCATTCTGCCCTGTGTAATGATTTACACGGCAATCATGATGTCCATGGAAAAGATGAAGCAGTCAATCGGCATAAAAATTGCTCAGGGGGTTGCAATGACGCTTTTCATAAGCGCACTCATGTATGTTATCACTTATGACGGCAACCTCTCATTCGGTGAAGACATAAAAAATGAATATCTTCTCTATTTTGACCACAGAAAAGTGGGCTGGGGATTCTTCAGCGCAATAATCGGCGAAGCGCTGATGTTTATAGGTTCATCAAAAGCTCCTGCCGTTGCAATTCTTATCATTCTCATTTTCCTTGCATTTATGTTCCTTACAGGTTTTACCCTCATAAAGCTTGTTCAGGGAATTGAAAAGCCCGCAAAGAAAGCGGCTGATAAAATCAGCGAAGCAAAGCAGAATATCCTTTTTGATTTCGATAATGTTGATGAAGAAACGGGCGAAGTTCCCCGCAAAAAGAGAAAAAGCCATCTCTTCGTTTATAACGACGATGACCTTATTTCCGAGCCCGTCAGCGAAGAAGTTCCCGTAGCTGAACCGACAAATGAAGAGCCTGAAATTGAAGATATTCCGTTTGATGTTCCCGTAAAAACAGAACCCGTTCAGGTTCAGGAACCCGAAGAAAAGAAAGAAACGGAAGAAATCAAAGATATTTTTGCTCTCGCAGCGGAAAAACAGGCGGCAGAAGAAGAAAAGAAGCTTTCAAAATCTGAAATAGATTCCGCAAAAGAATCAGTTACATCCGAAATTGAAAATGCAGAACAGGAAGCAGAGGAAGAAGAAAACTACATTCTTCCGCCTCTTGACTGTCTGCGTATGCCCGTAAAGAGCACAAGAACAGCCTCTCAGGCAGACCTTAAAGCCACAGCGGACAAGCTTATCGAAGCCCTTAACAGCTTTAATGTTTCTGCAACGGTCATAGATGTCGTTCCCGGTCCCTCTGTCACGAGATATGAACTCGCACCCGCACCCGGTGTTAAAATCAGCAAATTCACAGGTCTTGCTGATGACCTTGCACTTCACCTTGCGGCTCCTGCAGGTGTCCGTATTGAAGCTCCTATCCCCAACAAATCGGCAATCGGTATCGAAGTGCCAAACAGAGGCAGAACAACCGTCACAATGCGTGAAATCGTTGACAGCGATATTTACAGAAGCTCAAAGAGTAAGCTCAATGTTGCCCTCGGTAAGGATATCGCAGGTAACGTCGTTTGTGCCGACCTTGCAAAGATGCCGCATCTTCTTGTTGCAGGTACAACAGGCTCAGGTAAATCAGTCTGTCTTAATTCAATGATTGTGAGTATTCTTTATAACGCTAAGCCCAGCGAAGTAAAGATTCTTCTCATAGACCCCAAATCGGTTGAATTTGCAGTTTACAACGGTATTCCCCATCTGCTTGTTCCCGTTGTTTCTGACCCGAGAAAAGCCGCAGGTGCTCTCGGTTGGGCTGTAACTGAAATGGTAAACAGATACAACACATTCACCACAACGGGTGTAAGAGATATCGGTACATATAACAAGCTCTGCGATCAGGATCCTTCACTTAAGAAGATGCCTCAGATTGTTATTGTTATCGACGAGCTTTCTGACCTTATGTCGGTTGCTCCCTCAGAAGTTGAAGGTTCAATCACAAGACTTGCACAGATGGCACGTGCGGCAGGTATGCACCTTGTTGTTGCAACGCAGAGACCTTCGGTTGACGTTATCACGGGTCTTATCAAAGCAAACATTCCCTCAAGAATTGCACTTTCCGTTTCTTCTCAGGTTGACTCAAGAACAATCCTTGATGCTTCGGGTGCCGAAAAGCTCTTGGGTCTCGGCGATATGCTTTTCAATCCCATAGGCAAATCAAAGCCTCAGCGTGTTCAGGGCTGTTATCTTTCAGACGAAGAAATCGAAAAGGTTGTTGAGTTTGTAAAAACTCAGGAAGCAACATCCTACAGCGATGATATTCAGCAGGAAATCGACAAGCAGGCTCTTGCAGCGGCTCCCAAGAAGGGCAAAGATTCCGAGGGCGGCGGTCAGGTTTCCGATGCAGATAACGAAATTATACTTAAAGCGGCAGAGCTTGTCATTGACAATCCTGACAAGGCTTCAATCTCTTCTCTTCAGAGACATCTCAGCCTCGGCTTTGCAAAAGCGGGCAGAATCATGGATGCACTCGAGGACAGAGGCGTTGTAGGTCCCCATGCAGGAAGTAAGCCCAGAAAAGTGCTTCTTACAAAAGCTCAATGGTACGAGATGAATGCAATGGCAACAAGCTCCCCCGCAGATATTGACGGAGCAACAGACGATGAATGACTTTTTACCCGTAAATCGTGAGGATATGGAAAAACGGGGTTGGGATATGCCCGATTTCGTTTATGTCAGCGGTGACGCATATGTCGATCACCCCAGTTTCGGTGCATCCATAATCACCCGTGTCCTCGAAAATGCAGGTTATAAAGTCGCTTTCCTTTCTCAGCCCGACTGGAGAAGTGACAGAGATTTCACCCGTTTCGGCAGACCGAAATACGGTTTCCTTGTTTCCTCGGGCAATATAGATTCAATGGTTGCTCACTATACCGTTGCAAAAAGACTCAGAACATCAGATGCCTACACCCCCGGCGGAGTTATGGGCAAACGCCCCGACAGAGCCGTGGATGTATACTGTAAAAAAATCAGGAATATTTACGGAGATATTCCCGTAATCATAGGCGGTCTTGAAGCTTCTCTTCGCAGATTTGCACACTATGACTACTGGGACGATTCAATCCGTCCGTCAATCCTCATTTCATCAGATGCCGACCTTCTCATTTTCGGCATGGGTGAAAAACAGGTTGTTGAGATTGCGGACAGGCTCCGTGACGGCTTCGATGTTAAAGATATAAGAGATATCAAAGGCACATGCTACAAATGTGATGTCCGTGAAACACCGTATACGGGTACGGAATGTCCTTCTTTTGAAAACGTTTGTCAGAGCAAGAAAGAATACGCAGTTTCGTGCCGTATCCAGCAGGACGAGCAGGACTTTTTCAGAGGCAGACCAATCAAACAGAAGCACGGCAAGGTTATGCTTGTACAGAATGAACCGATGATGCCCCTTACAACTGAAGAGCTTGATAAAGTCTATGAGCTCCCCTATATGAGAAAATGGCATCCGTCATACGATAAGCTCGGCGGTGTGCCGGGACTTGAAGAAGTCGAATTTTCAATAACTCACGTCAGAGGTTGTTTCGGTGCATGTAATTTCTGCTCACTTGCATTCCATCAGGGCAGATACATCACTTCAAGAAGTAAAGAATCCATAGTAAAAGAAGCAAAACTCCTCACAACACTCGACGGATTCAAAGGATATATCCACGATATCGGCGGTCCTTCTGCAAACTTCCGTCATCCTTCATGCAAAGGTCAGGAAGAAAAAGGACTGTGTAAAGCTAAAAAGTGCCTTGCTCCTACGCCCTGCAAAAATCTTATTGCAGACCAGAGTGAATACCTCGATATTCTCAGAACAGTAAGAGAACTGCCGAAAATCAAAAAGGTTTTTGTGCGTTCAGGCATAAGATTTGACTATATGCTCGAAGACAAAAATGAAGCATTTTTCAAAGAACTTGTAAAACACCACGTAAGCGGTCAACTCAAAGTTGCTCCCGAACATTGTTCTGCGCAGGTTCTTGACAAAATGGGTAAGCCCCATATTGAAACATATATAAAATTTGTAAAAAGATATTTTGAGCTGAGCAAATCTGCAGGCAAGGAGCAGTATGTTGTTCCCTACCTGATGTCATCACATCCGGGAAGTACTCTCAATGATGCGATTGAGCTTGCTCTTTTCATAAAATCACAGAAGCTCCACCCTGAGCAGGTTCAGGACTTCTATCCAACTCCGGGTACAATTTCAACTGCAATGTTTTACACCGAACTCGACCCCTACACCCTTGAAAAAGTCTTTGTTGCAAAGAATTCGCATGACAAAGCAATGCAGAGAGCACTCATCCGATACTTTGACCCGAAAAATCAGGCAATGGTTGAAGAAGCCCTGATTAAAGCCCGAAGAACTGACCTTATCGGCAACTCACCCGAATGTCTTATAAAAGGCTCACAAAAATTCAATCAAACAAAAAGACAAAACATAAACCGCAGTTTCTCAGGCAGTAACTCAAAAGGCGGCAATGAAAAGAGGTATCAGAACAATGGCAGGAAAAAGAAACACCAAAAAAAGTAAACAGCAAAAAGTTTTTTACATACTCCTTGCCGTTGTTATTGCAATCATATCTTTTGTTTTTGAAGAAGCCGGCATATGGGACAAAATTGATTCATCTGTTACCGATTCGCAGTATATTGAACTCGAAAACGGAGAAGTTGCCGCAGAAGTTCATTTCATCGATGTAGGGCAGGGTGACTGTACGCTGATTGTTTCACAGAATAAAACAATGCTCATAGACTGCGGTGAAGCTGAATATGCCCATACAGTTCTTGAAACGTTTTCTGACCTCGGAATTGTTTATCTTGATTATGCCGTTGTGTCACATGCCCATTCGGATCATATGGGCTCCATGGCTGAAATAATTGATTCCGTCACCACGGAAAATATCATTATTTCTCAACCGTCAGATGAAAGTGCCGAAACACAGATGTATCAGGAATTCCTCGACTCCGTTGAAAAAAGCAAGGCTAAAGTCATTATTGCTGAGCCTGATTATACATTCACTCTCGGCGCAACAAAATGCAGGATACTTTCACCATTCAATGTATCTTCAAGCGAAGAGAACAATAATTCAATAGTGATGCATTTAACGGCGGGTACAACGTCATTCCTTATGACGGGCGATGCCGAAAAATTTGTTGAAACCGAAATTTTAAATCATTACGATGATATCAGTGCAACCGTATTGAAAGTCGGTCATCACGGAAGCAATACATCTTCATCCTCCGATTTTCTGAAAGCTGTAAATCCCGAAGCTGCAGTAATCCTTGTCGGGAAAGACAATAAATACGGTCATCCTACCGAGAAAACGCTCTCAAATCTAAAAAAATATACCGACGACATTTACAGAACAGATAAAGACGGAACCGTGACATTTATCTGCACGACAGACGGATACACGGTTAAAACGGAGAAATAACAATGTTCTACACTCTCAACAGAATTGAAGAAGAATTATTTGCCGTTCTTACGGACGATGACGGCAGAAAATATGATATCCCAGTTTCTGAAATGCCCAAAGAACTCAGCATCGGAAATGTTTATGAAGTTATTGACGGTGCTTATATTTATAATGAAAAGGAAACTGAAAAGAGACGCACAGCCGCAAAAAACAGACTGCACCGATTTTTTCAGAACAGATAAAGGAGGAAAATTAAAATGAAGTGTCATATTTGTGCACATGAAATTCCCGAGGGAAAAAAATATTGTCCCGGTTGCGGCAGAGTTGTAAGACTCACAGAAACCGCAAACCATGACGACACAATGCAGTTTGCAGACCCCATAAAAGAACTCAGAAAAGCTGAAAATTACAAATCTGCATCTCAGGATGCATCACAGTCAACAATAAACATCCCCGATATTTTCAGCACCGACCCCAATGCACCTGAATACAGGGATCCTCACGCTTATGATACGGCAACAGCACACGTTCTTGAATATGACAGAATGTTCTTAAGCCGCAGCAATGACAGAGAAAAATCATATGCATCAGATATTTACGATGATGACTCAACAAAAAGATTTTCTCCCGTTTCGGATTCAGAGCAGACAAGACGAATTGTTATAAAGCCCGAACCCGAATACAATGATTATTATGAAGAACAGCCCGAAGAAGAAAAGGAAACTTATGTTGAACGTCCCCGTAAAAAAGCAGGTCCCAGAATCAATATAAAATTGATTTTACTGCTCATAGGCATCATTGCAGGTCTTTCAATCTGCGTGACGGGTATTTACAGAATCGGTCAGCAGTTCGGCTTCTGGGAAAGCAAAGAAGACACACATCAGACGGCTGATGACCCTTCAGATAAAGATTCAACTCCCGTAGGCAAACCTGCACAGACTGTTGAAGATGAAGCAAACCTCGGCACTTCCGATTATGAGACAGGTATTTATACCGTAAAATCAGATCAGAAAAACATATTTGTTTACAAATCAGTCAGCGATCAGCGTATAACCGCAACCATTCCCAACGGAACAGTAATTGAAATCACCGAAGTCAGCGAAGACCTCGGAAAAACAACTTACAATTCTTATACAGGATGGGTTGAAATGGCTGACCTTGAATACACACCCGATAAAGAGCCCGAAAAAGAAAAGGAAACAACTACCAAGTCTGAAGGTGCATCGGCTGAGCAGGAATTTGCATTCCCGACAACACCCGGCACTTACACAGTCACACCCGGTTCATCAACTTACCTTAATGTAAGAGCTTCTGCTTCAACAGACAGCACAATAGTCGGCATTCTTGCAAAAGACAGCACAATTGAAGTAACCGAAGTTGACGGTTTCTGGGGCAAGGTGAAAATTGAAGGCGCAGACGGCTGGGTCTACATGCCTTATCTTAAATAAGAAAAAAGGGGATGTAAAAAAAGTGCAGACCGCATAAAACACGAAAAATAAAGGTTTTCATTATGCTGATAGCACTAAAAAACCTGAAAAAACAATCATAATTGATAAATTTAATATAATTTATTGTTTTATGCTATAAACAAACTT
>JAZSPR010000018.1:0-3033 GCA_045537555.1 Acutalibacteraceae bacterium
GATAAACAGATTCAGATAACCATTCTCAATTTTATACCTTGCAGAGGAGCCTTCTGTGTTGGTAGTACAGTGAGGCAGATATTGTGGTAACCAGTATTCTGTATTTAAATTGCCATCATTAAATTCGGTGCTGAAATCAAGCACATAACCTTCTTTTTCAGGAACGCTGTCTTCGGCAGATGCTCCTAACGGCAAGCCGACCAGCATAGTTAAAACGAGCAACAAAGCCATACTTTTTTTGAACATAGTTGTTTATCCTTTCGTACAAATTCTTATTTGTTGAGATTATTATATCATATCTGAATCACAGAATTCAATCTCCCGAAACAAAAACTGCCCTCTTAAGAGAGCAGTTGAAAATCTGTCGGGCAAATTGGAATTTACTTATTATCTTTATCTTGTTTGTCTTTACCTTTATTCAGTCAAACTGCCCCCGGACACAGAAATATAATTCACATTGGTTTAAGCTGTGAATTAATCTGAGCCCACACATATATATTGTCTGCTTTTACAATTTCTTTGAATCGTAAAAATCCGCTGTTGACAAAAACATTATCAGTATAGACTATGTTTGAACAATATTTTCCGAACTGAATTCTGCCCTGAATTAAATTTTCATCAAAGAATTCACCTGTATCAACCGTATTGCTGCTGAAAACAAAGCCGTTTATATTGTCTGCTCTGAGCAAAATTGACGGTATATCAGTAAACTTGTTTGAGCTGATTTCAACATTTGTGAAAACAGCAGTTTCTGCACTTTCACCTGCAATATTTGTACCGATTTCAATTACGGAACCCCAGTCGCTGTAATTACACTTTTCAAAGGTATTGTTGCGGATTATCAGGTTGTCAACACCCGTGCCCTCCTGCCAGAGAGTAGGCTCAATATCCATTACAACCTTTATCGCCTGTGCCATAGTTTTATAGAATCGGTTGTTCTCGCAAAGTCCGTTTGAGGACTGGAGAAGCAGACCTCTTGCTCTGTTTTCGTGAAAATAATTGTTCCTGATAACATAATTACTGCTGTCACATTCCGTACTGTATGCAACGAAGCCTTCCGAAACGCATTCAGGCAGGTTTTCAACAACAACCTCTTTGGTTATGCCTTCAAGAGCTTTGACTGAAACTATTTTTGCAGTAAATTCTGTATTCTCAAACTTTTCATTTTTGAATGCAAGAATATCGCCTTCATTTAATCTCATTGCCGATGCAATCAGAGTAAGAGTGTTGCCGCTTACCGCTGAAACATAGCCGAGACCGTCATGAACATTAACAGCATCGTCACCCATTCTGCTTATGTCACAACCTGAGATGTTGAAGCATCCGTCAGTATTTACAATGTGAATAGCATCGGCACAAAGCGACACACATCGTTTGTCTTTGTATTCGGGATTTACTCCGATAAAACTGTTGATAATCTGAAAATGTGAACAATTGTCCTCACAAATATATGCCATACCGGGACTTCCGTAAATACTGACATTGTCAAATGTTATATTCTTGCTTTGATTTCTGATACTGAAAATTGTCCCGTCATAGACGAAGTGTCTGAGTATGTATGTTTCACCGTCTTCAAAACTATCCATACAGCCGTTATGAGTAACGCGCAAAGTGTTATCCGAAATCTTCTGAACGGATTTTATGCTCGTTGCATCCTGATAAAGATAACTTTCTTTTGATGAATATTTTGCACCGAATGTGTATGCTTCGGGGTCGCATTGCGTAATTGCCATCAGACGGCTGTTCGCATCGCAGTATTCCGAATCCCTGAAAACAAGGTCAATTGTATGCGTATCGGGATTACTGTTCTGAACAGTTACAACCGATGCAAGAGGACTTTCTTCCCAGTTCCAATCAACATTAAGGTTTCTTATTTCAACGCAGTCGCTGTTTCTGATAAAAAACTTATAACCGGTCGAGGAAAAAACGAATGTTGCATCATTTCCTTCAATCAGCAAATCTGTGCAGTTGTTGGCATCAAGGCCATCGATGCTTTTGAAATAATATGTGCCCTTGTCAATAACAAGCTTTGTCTGCGGATGTCCTGAACAGTAATCAAGTGCACTCTGAAAAGCAGCGAAATTATCCTCGTTGCTTTCCGAAAGTCCGAATTCGGCGACATTGACTTCATTAAGTGAGTTGCTTTTCGGTCGCTGAATATAGAATTTTGTTCCGCCGGCACCATTTATCTCATCTGCCGTTCTGTTTTCACTTAAATTATTAAGTACTTCTACAAGCACTTCAGATTTGTCGGGCATTGTTACAGACGAAGTAAACAACAACATTATTGAAGCAATAAATGAAACTAATTTCAGCAGCATAGAATCTTCCTTTCAAAATTCTTATTTGTTGAGATTATTATATCATATCTGAATCACAGAATTCAATCTCCCGAAACAAAAAAACTGCCCTCGTAAGAGAGCAGTAAAAATGTTCAGTTCGACAAATTGGAATTTAACCGATACTTATATTCCTATAATTTTTCTGATTTCTTTTGCATCAACATCATTCAGACTGCAATTGAGTGAAACGGAGATATATGCCGCAACACCTGCAGCCTCACCGATGCCGATACAGATAGGCATAACTCTGAAATTTGAATGTGCCATATGTGTACCCGAAATGTTTCTGCCGCAAAGCAGAAGATTTTCTTTGATTTCGGGAAGAAGGCAACGGTAAGGAATCGTGTATCCTTTTTCCTGAGAAAAATGTTTCTGTACTCCCGTTTTATCCAAGCCTGCACCCGTGATATTATGCACATCAAAATTGAAGTAAGCATCTTTTACAACATAATCATCAAAGACTTTTGCTTCGAGAATATCCTGCTCATTCAAGGTGTATTTACCTTTGAAATGTCTTGTTTCACGAATGCCCATAAGGGATGCGGAGCTGATAACATAACAATTTTCGTAACCGGGAACAAATTCACGCAGATATTTAACTATGTCATCCATCTGTCTGCGGCATGTAAGAGTGGCACGTGTCAGGTCATCTGCATTTGTGCCGTCAATATCGATTGCATTTGTCATATTG
>JAZSPR010000119.1:0-3399 GCA_045537555.1 Acutalibacteraceae bacterium
TGGGAGTTTAAACAGATGGCGGAGAAGAGCCAAAAGAAAGTGCTCGATTTATTTCATACATAATGTGTTTATACGATACAGTTCTGTCTTGCTTTTTTCGGCTGTGTTTGCTACTATAAACTTAAACAAACAGAAAGCAGGTTTTCGTATGAATATAGTTCAATGGTTCGAATCCATGTTGCTTATATTTTCTTTGATGTTCACATCAATAACGGGTTTCTTTAACGGCACAAATAAAGATACTCAATTGCTTCAGGAAAAGACGGGCGGATATATTTACGGAGTCTGCCATCCTGATGAAAATTATGAACGTATCAATGAGCTTGGTCTTGGTTGGGTGCGTTTTGATATTCCGTACCCGTATAACGCAGACGGCAGCATCAGCGCCTCTTATATTGCGTTTAAAAACAGAGCAAAGGGCTACGCTGAGCAGGGAAGTAAGGTTATGGCGATCACTCCATACCCGAGATCGTATTTTGAAATCGGCGGTTTCGACCCGTCAGCAGACGAAAATGCCGAACGTACAAAAGAGATTGCAGTATTTCTCTGCAACGACCTGCGTGATATTATAGGCGGAATACAGATAACAAACGAGATGGGTGTTTCCAACTTCACATATCCGCTGACAATGGAGCAGGGGGCAAAGTTTATCGGTATTCAGGCAGAGGCCCTCAGCGAAGTCAAGGGCGACCTGATAATCGGTTACAACTCCGCAGGTGTTATGGAAGAGCTGCACTACCTTATGAAACCTTATCTGCAGTATATGGATTTTGTTGGAGTTGACCTTTACTACGGCACGTGGTACGGCGGCGAGTTGCACGACTATGTTTCCGCAGTCCGCAAGGTGAACCGCATAACTAAAAAGCCGATCATTGTGGCAGAATTCGGTTTTGTCAGTGCAGGAGAGCCGAAAAGTGATGCACAGCGTGCCGAAATTCTTGCACGTTACGGCTATGATTCCGAAGAAGCGGCACGTGCGGACATTGAGAATTTTGTCGCAAAACTTCCGGCGGAGCTGAAATATCATGTTTATGAGGAGTATCCCGACCCTGCAACTTGGGGCGATGCAGTTTTCGAGGCTATGTATAAGCATTTCTACTGCTTTCTCGATGAAACACTTACAGGTATAACCCATACGCCGGAGGGTCAGGCTGAGTTTTACAGAGAACTTTTGCCTGCTTTGAAAAAGATAGACTGTCTTGCAGGATTTTTCGTTTTCTGTTGGAGGGATTCACCTGCATGCTGGTACTGCGGACAGTCGGACTGCCCCTATGAAACCGCATGGGGAATAACAGATGTCAACGGAAATCCAAAGCCTGCATTTTATGCAGTAAAAGATGCTATGGCTTCTTTTGAAGAATGATTCATTAAAATAGGAAAGCCGTCCGAAAAATCGGACGGCTTTTTCACTACTATCAGGTTATTTCCGCTTTTATTCGCAGCGTTTCTGTACCGCTCTCAACGGAATATAAATCGCTGCAATCAACGCTGATGCGACAAGCATAATCGGCACGGTGATATCCTCTTTGATGTAGCGTATTCCGACATTGTCAAAGAAAAAATATACGGTAAAGCACATACCGAGATATGACGGAAGTGCAATTTTCGCAAATTTTACGGGTGACATATCAAAGGCATTCGAATCTTTTTTAAGCATATTTCTGCTCAGTATTTTAATCATAAACACGCCGAATATTACGGACAATACTACCGTCAGAATTGTACCGAGAGGCTCATCGTCCGCAAGTGCTCCCGTGTGAGCAAGAAGCCGTGCAAACCTGATACCTATTGCTCTTGCAGGTGTCACACCGAGAATGAACACCGTCAGAACAAAGTTAAAACCGAAATTGATTTTTTGATTTGAGATAAGCGGTGACATATCGCATTCTTCGTTTTCTCTATTCTTTCCGGCAGTAAGAGCAAGGAAAGCCATAACAAACAGACCGATGAAAAATCCGGTAACGAATTCCCATGTGCCCCAGGTTGCAAAGCGTCTGAAGGTTTCGGAAAACTCAACACCCTTGAAAAAGCCCGAATTAAAGTGGCTTGAAACAAGAGGGGTAAATATGGTTGTTGTGACTGCGGTGAGCAGATTAAGAATAAGCGAGCCAAAGCCGGTGTATTTGTCCTTACGGAAAATAAGGGCATACGCTGAAAGAACAATAACTGAAAGAGCATCGGAAATATGCTCAATGCTCATATAGTAGTTTTCAAAAAACGGAATGTCCTGAGTCCAGCCCCTGTCGAGAAAATGGCTCATATATGCCGCCATCGGGCTTGCATAGTTGTGTCCGTATGCCTCAAGACCAAGTGCAGCATAAGCCACCTGGTCGGGGTTGATGAGCTGAATAATAAAGTGTGAAACCGTTGCTTTGAAAATCAATTGAGACACCATATATACAGCTACGGCAATTATGTAGTGCTTGATTTTATATTCCTTGTCCGAGAAAAGCGACGTAACAAAGAATGCGAAAAGCGGAATCAGGGTGAATGCCATAAAGAAGATGATTACCGCACCGCTTACATGGTCGATTGGTGCATAAACATCACCGTTCGGACCTGTGAATACGGGTTCAAGACCGTTGAGCATCTCACCCGAATAAGGCAGATCGCTCCAGACAACGCCCGCAAGCTGTTCAAGAACAGTAGCGTAACCCGTAACACTCAAACCCAGCATAAGTCCGCCCAAAGGTATCATTTCATATTTCATACCCTTGCGCTTGCCGTAGAAGTGATAAATGAGGAGCATAAGCACAAGACCGACGCTGTAAAGACCCCACGATGAGCCAAAGCCGCCGTCACCCCTGCATCTCCACATAAATCCGCCGATGATTGCTCCGAGTATAACCGAGATTATCTTCGAGCCGGTACCGGAATTGTTTTTCATAAACCAAAAACTCCTTTCATGTTCTGTTATGCACTTTCTTTTAAAATGCGGTCATATCAAAATCCCGTCACAATGGTCAATTTCGTGCTGGATTATCTGTGCAGGGAAACCTGTGAAGGTTTTGATGCGTGTCTGGAATTCAGCCGTCTGCCACTGCACTTTTATAGTTTTATAACGTTTGCACTTTCGGGGACCTCCGAGCAGAGAAAGACAGCCTTCTTCTGCATCGTATAGGCCCGATTTCTTTATGATTTCGGGGTTGAACATAACCATATATGTACCGTCATTATCAAAAGCGATAATGCGTTTATGCACACCGATCATATTAGCCGCCATACCGACACAGCCGTCTTTGTGGGCGGTCAATGTGTCAAGTAAGTCGTCAGCCACCTGTAAATCTTTTTTTGTTGCGACCTCCGATTTCAGGCTAAGAAAAATCGGGTCGTGGATAAGTTCTTTTATCATAATATCTTCACTTTCAAAAGGTTATTTTGACAAATAATTTCGCGTCG
>JAZSPR010000001.1:0-26899 GCA_045537555.1 Acutalibacteraceae bacterium
CAATATTTTTAATTTATTTTTATTATTTAGAAAAATAAATTAAAAATATTACATATATATTGTATATACGACAAAATAATTATTGACTTTATACAACCAATATGATATTCTTTAATCAATAAGATAGAGGTGCGGTAATTATTAGTATTTTGTCTGTTTCCCGATAGTAGGACAAAAGAAAGGAGTTATCGCCGAGGATAATAACTTTTATCGGAGAGTTGTTTTCCGGGGTACGGTATAATATGCCGTAAACTGTCACAATTGTGGAGTGCTATCGTGATTGTCTTTTTTGGAAGATCATGGTGTATTTCACTGTGGTCTGTTTTTTATTTAAGAAAGGAAAGATTTCAATGAAAACACGCAAAAAACTCTTTTGTATGATTCTTGCAATTGTTTTCTGCAGTTTTATGATTATAACTGCGGCAGCATCTGCTGAACCTGTTTCAGAAGATACATTAACAATCGGTGCAACTGAATCAACAGAAGCAACACTCAATGTTTATGAAGAAGAATGCGGTGATTGTGAAGGTTCAGGTATTACTTGCGAACATAATACTGTTTGTGAATCCTGCGGCGGCACAGGCATTATTAATGTAAAAGATACTGCAGACAGTAGTTATTTTGCATCATTCTGGGCACTTATCCCTCCCATCATCGCTATCGGACTTGCTCTTATCACAAAAGAAGTTTATTCTTCACTCTTTGTCGGTATTGCAGTCGGCGGTCTTCTCTCAGCTAACATCTTTAAAGAAGGCTTCAGCCTTACAGGCTCAATGGACTACATAATCAACGACGGTCTTATTTCTGCAGTTGCTGACAGTGCAGGTATCTTTATTTTCCTTGTACTTCTCGGTGTGATGGTTGCTCTTATTAACAAATCAGGCGGTTCAAGAGCATTCGGTAACTGGGCTGTTAAACACATCAAGTCAAGAGCAGGCGCAATGATTGCAACATTTGCTCTCGGTGTACTTATTTTCATTGATGACTATTTCAACTGTCTTACAGTCGGTTCAGTTATGAGACCTGTTACTGACTCTCATAACGTTTCAAGAGCTAAATTCGCATACCTTATCGATGCTACAGCTGCACCTATCTGTATGATTGCTCCTATTTCTTCATGGGCTGCTGCAGTTGCTTCCTATGCAGAAGAAGGTCAGGGACTCAAGCTCTTTATTCAGGCAATTCCCTACAACTATTATTCACTTCTTACATTCGTTTTTATCATCGCAATTGTATTCCTTAAAGTTGATTACGGCCCGATGAAACTTCACGAAATGAATGCAATTCTCAACAATGACCTTTATACTACAGGTGACAGAGTTAATAATATTGATGAAGAACAGGGTAACCCCAAGGGTAAGGTTATTGACCTTATTCTCCCCGTTGTTTTCCTTATCGTTACTTGTGTATTTGCTCTTGTTTATAACGGTGGTATTCTCGACGGTGCAGACTTTATTACAGCATTCTCAGACACAGATGCTACAGTCGGTCTTCCCTGGGGTGCTTTGATTGCTCTTATTCTTACTATGATTTACATGGTTTGCAGAAGAGTTATTACATTTAAGGGCGCAATGGAATGTATTCCCGAAGGATTTAAAGCAATGGTACCTGCTATCACAATCCTTACTTTTGCAACAGCTCTCAAGAACATGACAGGTCTCCTCGGTGCAAAATACTTTGTTGCTGACCTTATGAACGGTGCGGCTGAAGGTCTTGCAAACTTCCTTCCCGCAATCATCTTCCTTGTTGCATGCGGTCTTGCTTTTGCAACAGGTACATCATGGGGCACATTCGGTATTCTTATCCCCATCGTTACGGCTATTTTCCCTGCAGATTCAACAATTCTTGTTATCGGTATTTCAGCTTGTCTTGCAGGTGCTGTCTGCGGTGACCATTGCTCACCCATTTCTGATACAACAATCATGTCATCAGCAGGTGCACAGTGCAATCACATCAACCATGTAAATACACAGCTTCCTTATGCACTCACTGTTGCTGCTATTTCATTTGTATGTTATTTGATTTCAGGTTTTGTACAGAATGCGGCAATTATGCTTGCAATCGGAGCAGTTCTTACAGTCGGTACCATACTTGTTATCAAGGTTCTTACAAAGAAAGACAAAAAAGCTGCAAAATAATTTTTGAAATGTTATTTCTCACTGTCTTCGGGCAGTGAGATTTTTTTTATTTATTATTGATATTATATTTTAATAATGATATAATCAAATAAATAATATAAAGGAGATATCTATGCTTTATATAGGAATTGACCTCGGAACATCAGCAGTTAAATTATTGCTTGTTGATGAGAAAGGTACTATTGTAAATGAAGTTTCAAAAGAATACCTCGTATATTTTCCTCATTCAGGTTGGTCTGAGCAGAATCCCGAAGACTGGGTAACTGCTGTAAATGAAGGACTTTCAGAATTACTTGATAATTGTGATAAATCAGCAGTAAAAGGAATCGGTTGCGGTGGTCAGATGCATGGTCTTGTTGTTCTCGATGAACACGATAATGTTATCCGCCCTGCAATTCTGTGGAACGACGGCAGAACACAAAGAGAAGTTGAATATCTAAACAATATTATCGGTAAAGATGTTTTGTCTGCAAATACAGCAAATATTGCATTTGCAGGCTTTACTGCTCCGAAAATACTTTGGATGAAGAATAATGAGCCTGAGTTGTTTAATAAAATCAACAAAATCATGCTTCCGAAAGACTACATAAACTACATCCTCACAGGTGTTCATTCATGTGATTACTCAGATGCATCAGGCATGCTTCTGCTTGATGTAAAGAATAAATGCTGGTCAGAGAAAATGCTTGATATCTGTGGTGTTAATGAAAACCAACTCCCCTCTCTTTATGATAGTTTTGAAGTTACAGGCACCATTAAACCTGAAATTTCAGAAAAGTACGGTCTTTCTCCCGAAACTGTTGTTGTAGCAGGTGCGGGTGATAATGCTGCAGCGGCAATCGGAACGGGCACAATAGGTAACGGCAATTGTAATATTTCAATCGGCACATCAGGCACAGTATTTATTTCAAGTAATGAATTCAGCGTAGATAATAATAATGCTCTTCATTCATTTGCTCATGCTGATGGCGGTTATCACCTTATGGGATGTATGCTCTCTGCGGCATCCTGTAATAAATGGTTTATGGATGATATTCTCTGTGATAAGGACTATAACGGTGTACAGAGCCTTATAAATGAAGAAAAACTTGGCAGAAATGATGTTTACTTCCTTCCATATCTTATGGGTGAAAGAAGTCCTATAAACGACACCAATGCAAGAGGCACATTTATCGGAATGACTCTTGCTACAAAGAAGGAAAATATGCTTCAGGCTGTGCTTGAAGGTGTTGCATTTGCAATCCGTGATAGTTTCGAGGTTGCAAAATCTTTAGGACTTGATATAAGAACAAGTAATATCTGTGGCGGCGGTATAAAGAGTAAATTATGGCTGAAAATCTTTGCGAATGTTCTCGGTATACCTCTTAATATACTGAAAACGGAGCAAGGACCCGGTTACGGCGGTGCAATACTTGCAATGGTTGGCTGTAATGAATATAATTCAGTTGCAGATGCTTGTAAAAATCTCGTTGAAATTTCAGAAACGGTTTATCCTGATAAGGAACTGACAGATCGTTATGAAATAAAATATAATAAATTCAGAAAGATATATCCTGCACTTAAAAATACATTTGCAGATATGATAACGGAGGAATAAAAATGGCTGAAATATTTAAAAACATTCCCGAAATCAAATATGAGGGTTCAAAAAGCAAAAATAATCTTGCATTCAAGTTTTATGACCCTGAAAAAGTTATTCTCGGTAAAACAATGAAGGAACATCTCCCCTTTGCTATGGCATGGTGGCATAATCTCGGTGCCGCAGGTACCGATATGTTCGGCAGAGATACAGCAGACAAGTCATTCGGCACAGAAAAAGGCACAATGGAACATGCAAAGGCTAAGGTTGATGCAGGTTTTGAGTTTATGCAGAAGCTCGGCATTGAATACTTCTGTTTTCATGATGTAGATCTTGTTCCTGAAGCAGACAATATCAATGTTACTAATGCCAGACTTGATGAAATATCAGATTACATTCTTGAAAAAATGAATGAAACCGGCATCAAGTGTCTCTGGGGTACAGCAAATATGTTCTCAAATCCCCGATTTATGAATGGTGCAGGCAGTACAAATTCTGCAGATGTATATTGCTTTGCGGCAGCTCAGATTAAGAAAGCGCTTGACCTTACAGTCAAACTCGGTGGCAAAGGCTATGTTTTCTGGGGTGGCAGAGAAGGTTATGAAACTCTTCTTAATACAGACATGAAGTTTGAACAGGAAAATATTGCAAGACTTATGCACATGGCTGTTGACTATGGCAGAAAAATCGGTTTCACGGGTGATTTTTATATTGAACCTAAGCCCAAGGAGCCTATGAAGCATCAGTATGATTTTGATGCGGCAACTGCAATCGGATTCCTTCGTCAGTACGGTCTTGATAAGGATTTCAAGATGAATATTGAAGCAAATCACGCAACACTTGCAGGTCACACATTCCAGCACGAGCTCAGAGTTTCTGCAATCAACGGTATGCTCGGCAGTATTGATGCAAATCAGGGTGACTATCTTCTTGGTTGGGATACAGACGAATTCCCCTTTGATGTTTATGAGGCAACAATGTGTATGTATGAAGTAATCAAGGCAGGCGGTCTTACAGGCGGCTTCAACTTTGATGCTAAGAACAGACGCCCCAGCAACACTTATGAGGATATGTTTGAAGCATATATTCTCGGAATGGATACTTTTGCACTCGGACTTCTCAATGCTGCAAAAATCATTGAGGACGGCAGAATTGATGAGTTTGTAGCAAATAAGTATTCATCATTCAGAAATACAGAAATCGGCTCAAAAATCCTCTCAGGCGATGCTACACTTGAAGAGCTTGCGGCATATGCAGCAGAGATGAAGAGCGTTGCAACTCCCCTTTCAGGTAAACAGGAACGACTTGAGGGAATCGTAAATAACATACTTTTTGGTTAAAAAATCAACTGTTCCTACTTTTGTAGGGGCAGTTTTAAATATACGCAAATTCGATTGCCGAAAATATTGATTTATTCCCGAATATGTTGTATTATTAAATCATCGAATTCGATATAAATCTTAATTCGGAGGTTTTTCATATGTTTATGGAAGAACGACATCAGGATATATCAGATATAATAAAAACAAACGGTAAAATTACAGTTGCTGAAATAACATCAAAATACGGAATATCCGATGAATCGGCAAGGCGTGATTTGCGGATTCTTGAGCAGAAAGGCATCTGCAAAAGAACTCATGGCGGAGCAATTCTTTTAGGTCAGGTCAGTGTAATTCCGCCCTTAAATCGTCAGTATGACACTATGCCCATTTTTGATAATTACAAGAAAATAGCAGAAATTGCCGTAAGCAATATTAAAGCAAATGATATCGTTTATATAACAAGCGGTTCTTTCGGGCACATTATTATATCTCTTTTGCCGAAAAACATTCATTTCACCGCAGTTGTGAATTCCGTTGACTTTGCAAAAGAACTCAGACATTTTGAAAATATCGATGTCTATATTGCAGGCGGAAAAATGCGTAAAAGTGGCTCTGTTGTTGACACTTTTGCAATTGATTTTGTCAGCAAACTGCATTTTGATATTTGCTTTATCACTGGTTCAGGATTAACAGCAGATTTCGGACTTTCCAACGGTTCTGATGAAACTGCAACATTTCAGCGTACAGTTCTTAAAAACAGCAGAAATAAATATCTTTTATTGCCAAGTTCTAAAATCGGTGTAAATTCTTTTATTAAGGTCTGTAATGCCAATGAATTTGATACTATTGTCACTGATTGGGACTGTACCGAAGAACAGATTACTGCCCTTGAAGAATGTGGTGTCAAGGTAATTGTTGTAGAGGAATCAAAATGAATCGGGAACAGAAAATACGGAATCTGATTTTAGATAGATATTCGAGTCTGAGGCAATTTGCCATTGAAACTGATATTCCATACAGTACATTGATGACATTACTTTCCCGTGATGTGGGCGGAGCATCATTCGATATAATTATAAAAATTTGTAAACATCTTAATATTGACCCTATGGATTTATAACTCAGATATCATTATTTGAATGCTTTTTAAAATAAATATTTATTAAATATTATAATTAATACATAAAAAGCCTCCGTGTTTCCACAGAGGCTTAAATTATTTATATTACTTAAGTGCAGCCTTAAGAGTTTCAAGTTCATTAACAAGAGTTGCGGGGATCTTGTCACCGAACTTTGCATAGAACTCTTCGATACCCTTTGTTTCTTCTGCCCAAAGTGATGCATCAACTTCAAGAATGCTCTTGAGAGTTTCAAGTGAAACTTCGTCTTCGATACCTTCGATATTGATATCTTCTGCGTAAGGAACATAACCGATTGCTGTTTCCTTAGCATCAACCTTGCCGTCACATCTGTTGAGAATCCATTCAAGAACACGAAGGTTGTCACCGAAACCGGGCCACATGAAGTTGCCTTCGTCGTCCTTACGGAACCAGTTAACATTGAAGAACTTGGGAGCCTTGTCTTCATCAAGACCTGCACCGATGTTGATCCAATGCTGCCAGTAATCAGCCATATTGTAGCCGCAGAAAGGAAGCATAGCCATGGGATCACGACGAACAACACCTACTGCACCTGCAGCTGCAGCTGTTGTTTCAGAAGCCATGATTGAACCAACAAATACACCGTTGTTCCAGCTCTTTGCCTGATAAACCAGAGGAGCAAGCTTTGCACGTCTGCCGCCGAATACGAATGCTGAAACGGGAACACCCTGTGCATTTTCAAATTCGCTGCTCAGACAAGGACAATTTGCTGTGGGAGCAGTAAATCTTGAGTTGGGATGTGCACCCTTTTCTGTTGATTCTGCACCGTTCCAGGGATTGCCGAGCCAGTCGTTAGCGTTAACGGGAGGATTCTTGTCAAGGCCTTCCCACCAAACTGTATTATTTTCAAGGTTGTGAACAACGTTTGTGAAGATTGTACCCTGTTTTGTTGAAAGAAGAGCATTGGGGTTTGACTTCATGTTTGTACCGGGAGCAACACCGAAGAAGCCGTTTTCGGGGTTGATAGCATAAAGTCTGCCATCTTCACCCTTACGGATCCATGAAATGTCGTCGCCGACACACCATACCTTGTAGCCGGCCTTCTGATATCCTTCGGGAGGAATAAGCATAGCAAGGTTTGTCTTACCGCAAGCTGAGGGGAATGCTGCACAGATATACTTAACTTCGCCCTGGGGATTTTCAACACCGAGGATGAGCATATGCTCTGCCTGCCAGCCTTCTTTCCAGCCCTGATATGAAGCAATACGGAGTGCGAAACACTTCTTGCCGAGAAGAACGTTTCCGCCGTAACCTGAGTTAACTGAGATAATTGTATTATCCTGAGGGAAATGACAGATCCATCTCTTATCCTGATCGATGTCACATTTACAGTGAAGACCACGAACCCAGTCATTGCTGTCACCAAGAACTTCAAGAACATTCTTGCCGACTCTTGTCATAATAACCATGTTGAGAACAACATAGATTGAGTCTGTAAGTTCAATACCGGCCTTTGAGAAAGGTGAACCAACGGGACCCATTGAATAAGGAATAACATACATTGTTCTGCCCTTATAGCTGTCTTTAGCTATATCATAAAGCATTTCATAACACTTTGAGGGCTCCATCCAATGGTTTGTGGGGCCTGCCTCTTCTTCTGTAGGAGTACAGATGAGTGTTCTGTCTTCTACACGAGCAACGTCGTTGGGTTTTGTTCTGTGAAGATAGCACTCGGGAAGAAGTTCATCGTTAAGCTTGATCATTTCGCCTGTTGAACAAGCTTCTGCACGGAGTGCATCGATCTGCTCTTTTGAACCGTCAATCCAAACGATTTTGTCGGGGTTTACAAGTTCTGCTTTTTCTTTGATCCATTCAAGAATGGACTTGTTTGTGGTAAGCTCCATTAAATATATCTCTCCTTTTGGATTAATTTACAAATTATTTTTTACAATTTTAACAAATTTTATACAATATTTTTGTGACTGTAAAAATAAGCCAAAATCATATTTATATTATCATTTTTCGGGGTTTTTGTCAATACCTAAAGAGGCAATTGCGTTAAGATTTTCCTTGCCAATATGTCCTGCTTTGTATTCATAAAAAGCCTGTGAACCGACCATTGCCGCATTATCACCGCAGAGAGATAATTCAGGCATATAAAGCTCAAGATTGTTCTTTTTGCAGAGCTTATCAAGTTCTCGTCTGAGAACAGAATTAGCAGAAACACCGCCTGCAACAACAATCTTTTTCTGACCTGTAATTTCTGCGGCTCTCATAAGATTTTCGGTAAGACAGCCGACGACAGCTGAAATATATGATGCACCGAGGTCTTCAACACTTATAGTTTCACCTTTCTGTGATGCATTATGTATAATATTGATTACAGATGTTTTAAGACCTGAAAAACTGAAATCAAGGGGTGAACCGTCAATTCTCGGATGAGGGAATTTATAAGCATCGGGATTGCCGTCTTTTGCAAGTTTATCAAGGTTTGCTCCGCCGGGGTAAGGTACACCCATTGCCCTTGCGGCTTTATCAAGACACTCTCCTGCCGCATCGTCACGGGTTCTGCCGATAATCTCAAAATCAGTATAGCTTTTTACGTTAATAATATGACTGTGACCGCCTGATACCACAAGCGAAAGAAATGGCGGTTCAAGTTCTGCATGTGAAATGTAGTTTGCGGCAATATGTGAACGGAGATGATGCACGGGGATAAGAGGCTTCCCTGTTGCGAAAGCCAAACCTTTTGCAAAATTTACACCTACAAGCAAAGCCCCTATAAGACCGGGAGCATATGTAACACCGATTGCATCAATGGAATCATAAGTACATCCTGCATCTTTTAATGCTTTTTCAACGACCCATGAAATATTCTCAGAGTGTCTTCTTGAAGCGATTTCGGGTACTACACCGCCGTATAATTTATGTTCATCAACCTGTGACGATATAACACTTGAGAGGACTTTTCTGCCGTCTTCTACGACAGAAGCCGCAGTTTCATCACAGGATGATTCAATTGCTAAAATTTTCATAAATTTTCTTCCTTAAAATATTTAGTCATTATATAAGCATCTTCTGTGGGTTTTGAGTAAAAATTTTTTCTGATGCCAAGAGTTACAAAACCCATTTTTTCGTATAGTTTCTGAGCAGGTATGTTTGACACTCTGACTTCAAGTGATAATGAGTCACATCGTTTATATTCACAGTAATCAGACAGATAATTTACAAGTCTTTTACCTATTCCCCGTCTGCGCAAATTATTGTCACTTGCGATTGTACAAAGGAAGGCTTCGGGAGGAATTATCTGAGCACAGACATATCCGACGGGTTTATCGAGATATTTTTCAACATAACAGATTGATAATTCATTTTCAAGTTCTTCAGCAAAAGATTGTTCGCTCCATGGTTCAGAGAAGTTATTTCTTTCAATCTCTGCAACGAGAGGAATGTCATCATGTTCCATGAGTGATGTAGAAAAGAATAAATCAGAAGAAAGAAGTTTGTCTAATTCTTCTTCAATCTGGTTTGCGCAATCCCTGTAAACTTCAATATTTCCGCCATAAGGGTCGTCTATGCCGTTTCCGAGAAGAATGGCTTTTTCACCGGCAACAAGCTCGATTATACCGTAATTATATCTGTCCATACAAATAATATAATCACAAAGCTCAATTGCATAATTGCTGATTATTCTTGAACGATGTTTACTTAAGTCAATATTAAAATCTGTTCTGAGAATTTCAACCGCTTTTTCATTTGCTGTATCTCCTGTCATTGCATTTATGCCAAAACTTGCAACAGAACAATAATTTCTGTATTCTTTTATTTTTTCTTTAAAAATTGCTTCTGCCATAGGGCTTCTGCAAGTGTTACCTGAGCATACAAAAGCGATATTCATATCATCTCACCCTTTTGCATCATACCAAGTCTTACCGATGTGAGCATCAACGGAAAGTTTGACAGAAAGAGAAACTGCATTTTCCATTTCTTCAACAAGAATTGTTTTTGCTTTTTCTGCCTCATCTTCGGGAGCTTCTATAATTAATTCATCGTGGACTTGCATTATAAGTTTTGATTTCATATTCTCATTTCTGAGGCGATCAAATACTTTGACCATGGCAATTTTTATTATATCTGCAGCTGTACCCTGAATTGGCATATTACGTGCAACTCTTTCACCAAAAGCACGTTGTATAGCATTTGTGGCGGAGAGTTCGGGCAGATATCTTCTTCTGCCGAAAAGTGTTGTTACATATCCTTTGTTTTTTGCATCAAGGATAATATCATCCATGTATTTTCTGACACCCGAGTAATGATTAAGATAATTTTCGATATATTTCTTTGCTTCATATACTGCAACACCGATGTCTTTGCTGAGTGAAAATGCTCCGATTCCGTAAACAATGCCGAAATTAACAGCTTTTGCACGGCTTCGCATAACGGATGTTACCATTTCAAGAGGCATGTTAAAAACCTGAGATGCTGTAATAGAATGAATATCATTGTAATTATTGAATGCATCAATCATATTTTTATCGTCAGCAATTGCGGCGAGAACACGGAGTTCAATCTGAGAATAGTCTGCATCAATAAGAACATTACCTTCATCACAAGTGAAATATTTTCTGAGTTCTCTTCCGAGTTCCTGTCTTACAGGGATGTTCTGAAGATTTGGTTCTGTAGATGATAATCTGCCTGTTCTGGTTTCGGTCTGCTGGAATGTTGAATGAATTCTTCCGTCAGAGTCAACAACTTTAAGAAGTCCGTCACAATAGGTTGATTTCAGCTTCTGAATTGTTCTGTATTCAAGAATTGCCGGAATTATCGGATGTTCAGTATAAAGACTTTCAAGAACATCAGCATTGGTCGAATAACCTGTTTTTGTTTTCTTCTTTGCAGGCAACCCGAGTTTTTCAAAAAGAACAACACCAAGTTGTTTTGGAGAGTTAATATTGAATTCTTTACCTGAAAATCCGTAAATTGTATTGACAAGTTCTGTTATTTTATTTTCAAGAATTACACCGTAATCGTGAATTCCCTTAAAATCGACTTTAAATCCGTCAATTTCCATTGTAGAAAGAACTTCGGAAAGCGGAATTTCGATTTCATGTAACAATTTTTCAGAATTATTATCAATAATTAATTCATTGAGTTTTCTTGTAAGTTCACGCATAACAGCAGAATCTTTAACAAGTGAATTATCAGAATCAATCTCGCTGGATGTTTTATATATGTCAGCAAGAACATTAATCGGATATTCTGATGAATTAGGATTCAGAAGATATGCCGCAAGCAGAATATCAAACTCAATATTTTTAACATCAATGTTATTTTTTATGCAATAAGAATACAGTCTTTTGCAGTCATAAGTATATTTTTTTATTTTATCATCTGATAAAAAAGGTATTATTTCGGTAAAATCAATTTTTGTAATGCAATCATCAAAACTGATATATGCAGTCGAAAATATTTCATCGCATAAGAAATATAATTCATTATCATTTTTGATTCTGTTAAAAATTTCATTATTATCAAGCTTGCAAAAATTTATTTTAACAGTTGTGGAATCAGTATTGACAATAACTGTATCACGAAGACCGAGTTTATCAATAAACTTCTGCATTTCAAGTTCTGTCAGAATTGTTTTTGTTGCCTGTTCATCAAGTTTAGCTGGAATATAAGCATTATAATCTGTTTCAACAGGTGCATCAGTTCTGATAGTTCCGAGGGTACGGCTGATAAAAGCTAAGTCTTTGCCGGATTCAAGTTTATTTCTTACAGATTTTGTAAATTCAAGATTATCAAAATTTTCATAAATATAGTCGATTGAACCGTATTTTTTTATCAGGTCAGTTGCAGTTTTTTCACCAATGCCCTGAACACCGGGAATATTATCCGATGCATCTCCCATAAGAGCTTTTACATCAATAAGTTTTTTCGGTTCAACACCTTTATCTTCAATTATCTTATTAATATCATAAACAATTGTCTCGGTTTTTCCTGCCTTGGGTGCAGCAAGCAGAACATTGATTTTTTCATCAACAAGTTGAAGAGAATCTCTGTCACCTGTTGCAATATAACAGAAATCACCGTCTTTACAACTTTTTGCAAGTGTACCGATAATATCATCAGCTTCCCAACCTGCACATTCAATGAGCTTATAACCCATTGCGGAAAGCAGTTCTTTAAGAACAGGCATCTGCTGTGCAAGTTCATCAGGCATACCTTTTCGGTTTCCTTTATATTCCGCAAACATTTCATGTCTGAAAGTCGGTGCTTTGACATCGAATGCAATTGCAACAGCTTCAGGATTATAATGTTCCTTTAAAGAGAATAAGATATTAAGAAAGCCGAAAATACCGTTTGTAAATCTACCGTCTTTGGTAGACAGAAGTTTTATTCCGTAAAATGCTCTGTTGACAATACTGTTACCGTCAAGCACAAGTAATTTCATGTATATCAGACCTTTCGTCTCCGCAATTATTTTTATTATAACATATTTTTTTAAAAAAGTAATGCAATTATCAAAAAAATATGCTAAAATATTAAAAAAAAATTAAGGTTGGTTATTAATGTATATCGGAAAAATTGAAATAGAAAAAACTGCTGCATTAGCCCCTATGGCAGGTGTTGCCGATAAAACATTCAGAGAACTTTGCAAAGGATTCGGTGCCGCATATACAGTCAGCGAAATGGTTAGTGCAAAAGGTGTTTCAATGGGTGACAGAAAATCGGAAGAACTTATGACTGTATCAGATATTGAACATCCGTGTGCAATTCAGATTTTCGGTAATGAACCCGAAACAATGGCACAGGCGGCTCTTACTGCTCTTAAAATGAATGCCGATATAATTGATATAAATATGGGGTGTCCCGCTCCGAAAATAATCAAAGGCGGTGCAGGAAGCAGATTAATGCTCAATCCTGAACTTGCTGGAAAAATTATAAACGCAGTTTCATCTGCGGTTAATATTCCTGTAACCGTAAAAATCAGAAGCGGTTGGGATGAAAGTTCAATCAATGCAGTTCAGATGGCTGAAATTGCTGAAAAAAACGGTGCTGCAGCAATCACAGTTCACGGCAGAACAAAAGAACAGATGTATGCCCCTCCTGTGAATACCAAAATAATAAGCGAAGTGAAAAAAGCTGTTTCAATTCCTGTCATAGGTAACGGAGATATAACAGATGTATTTTCAGCTGCAAAAATGTATGAATTAACAGGTTGTGACCTTATAATGGTTGGCAGAGGTGCTCTCGGAAAGCCATGGCTTTTTCAGCAAATTTCCGCATATATGAAAAATGAAGTAATTATTCCTGATCCTCCCGTTTCTCAGAGAATGCTGATAATGCTGAAACATATTGAAAATATTTGTAATGAACGTGGTGTTAAAATCGGTATCAGAGAAGCAAGAAAACATGCGTTATGGTATACAAAAGGACTTCGAGGGGCTACGGAATACAGACGACAGATGTCTACACTCGAAAGTATTGAACAACTTCAGGAAATCGCTTTCAGAATTACAAAAGAAAATGAATAAAAAAGCAACATCTTCAAAGCTGAATACAGCAATGAAGATGTTTTTTTATAAAAGTTTATTTAGTTCATCAATTGTAAATTTAGTCGGAACAGGAATGTTTTTAAACGGAAATTCAATTCCCATATCATCATACTTTACCTGACATATTTTTCGGAAAGGAAGAAGTTCAATACTATCGATGCATGAGTATTTTCCTTTGAGTTGTTTCAGAAAGTTCATTGTTTCAGCATTGTCATTAAGTGTGGGAATTGTGACTTGTCGTATAGTTACGGGAATTGCGTGTCTGTCAAGATGTTCAATGAATTCAAGCGGTTTCTTAATTGAACATCCGACATGTTTACGGTAAGATTCATCATCTGCATATTTTATATCTAGAAGAACACGGTCTGTCACTTCAAGAAGTCTATTTACATTTTCATTAAGAACCGAACCTGATGTATCAAAACAGGTGTTGATACCGTTTTTGTGACAAAGTGTAAAAAGTTCATAAGCAAATTCCGCTTGCAGGAGAGGTTCTCCGCCTGAGAGTGTTATTCCGCCTTTATTACCGAAATATTCACGGAAACGGAGCACCTTTTTAAGAATTTCCTCTGCTGTATATTCAGTACCCTGTGCAATATCCCATGTATCGGGATTGTGACAGCAACTGCATCTGAGGTTACATCCCTGCATAAAAACAACAAATCTTATACCGGGTCCGTCCACAGTCCCGAGGGACTGGAACGAATGAACTCTGCCTTTAATCATATTGCTTCATGGAATGTTCTGCTGATAACTTCTCTCTGCTGTTCACGTGAAAGCTTATTGAAGTTAACCGCATAACCTGAAACACGGATTGTGAGATTGGGATACTTTTCGGGATTCTCATAAGCATCCATAAGTGTTTCACGGTTCAGAACATTAATATTTATATGATGTGCCTTCTTTGAGAAGTACCCGTCAAGAATAGCTACAAGGTTTGTGACTCTCGCTTCCTCTGTCTTGCCGAGTGCTTCGGGAGTAATAGAGAATGTGTTTGAAACACCGTCACGGCAGTCATCATAACTGATTTTTGCAACTGAGTTAAGTGAAGCGAGAGCACCGTTCTTCTCTCTGTTATGCATGGGATTTGCACCGGGTGCAAAGGGTGCGGATGTCTTTCTGCCGTCGGGAGTAGCACCTGTATTCTTTCCGTACATGACATTTGATGTGATTGTAAGAACAGAAAGTGTATGAATTGCATCTCTGTAAGCAGGAGTCTTACGAAGCTCTGTTATTACACGGTGAGTCATATCCTTTGCAATAAGGTCTACTCTGTCATCATCATTGCCGTAGGTGGGGAATTCACCGACAGTATTGAAATCAACAATATAACCCTTGCTGTCCTTTACGGGATGAACATCTGCAAATTTGATTGCACTGAGTGAATCGGCTACAACTGAAAGACCTGCAATACCGAATGCCATAAGACGCTCAACATCAGTGTCGTGAAGAGCCATCTGTGTTTTTTCATAGCAATATTTATCATGCATATAGTGAATGATATTCATTGTATTTACATAAAGTTTGCTCAGCCATTGAATGTAGATATCAAAACGCTCAATTACCTTGTCAAAGTCGAGTTTATTTGTATCCATAACTTCCATCTGAGGACCGATGTGCATACCGCTTGTGGTGTCATAACCGCCGTTGATTGCGATAAGAAGAAGTTTTGCAAGATTACATCTTGCACCAAAGAACTGCATCTGCTTGCCTATTCTCATGGCAGAAACACAACATGCTATCGCATAATCATCGCCGTAAATCGGACGCATAATATCATCATTTTCATACTGAATGGAGTCAGTATCAGCCGAAACCTTTGCGCAGAACTTCTTGAAATTATCGGGAAGAGATGTTGACCAGAGAATTGTAAGGTTAGGTTCAGGTGATGAACCGAGAGTGTAAAGAGTGTTGAGCATTCGGTAGCTTGACTTTGTGACAAGTGTTCTGCCGTCTTCCCCCATACCTCCAACAGCTTCTGTAATCCACATAGGATCGCCGCCGAAAAGTTCATTGTATTCGGGAGTTCTCAGATGTCTCGCAATACGGAGTTTTATAACGAAATCGTCCATGAGTTCCTGTGCCTGTTCTTCTGTAAGAACACCATTTTCAATATCTCTTTCAAAATAGATGTCGAAAAATGTACTGACTCTGCCGAGAGACATTGCCGCACCGTTCTGCTCTTTAATAGCACCGAGATAACCGAAATAAGTCCATTGAATAGCTTCCCTTGCATTTTCAGCAGGCTTACTGATGTCAAAACCGTACATCTGTGCCATTTCTTTAAGTTTACCAAGGAATGCAATCTGCTGAAATAGTTCTTCATCAAGTCTTGTCTGTTCTGCATCAAAAATACTGTCTGACAGAGCATCTTTGTCTTTTTTCTTTTCTTCAATAAGTCTGTCGACACCGTAAAGAGCAACTCTTCTGTAGTCACCTATAATTCTTCCTCTGCCGTAAGCATCAGGAAGACCTGTGATGACATGACATTTTCTTGCTTTACGCATTTCATCGGTATAAGCACGGAAAACACCGTCATTATGTGTTGTACGGTAGTGGAATTCCTCTTCTATTTTATCACTGAGTTTATAGCCGTATGCTTCACAAGCCTGACGAGCCATTCTGATTCCGCCGAAAGGACATACGCCTCTCTTGAGAGGTCTGTTTGTCTGCATACCGACAATGATTTCATTTTCCTTATCAATATATCCAGGCGAATAACTTGTCAGTGAAGAAACAGTTGCCGTGTCAATTTCAAGAACGCCGCCGAACTGTCTTTCAAGGGCAAAAAGTCCCTGAACATTTTTCATCATGAGCTTTGTTCTGTCGGTAGCACCTGCAAGGAATGATTCATCACCGGTGTATTCTTTATAATTGGTCTGAATAAAATCACGGACATTTATTTCATTTTTCCATGTTTCGCCTTTAAAACCGTTCCAGTTTTTGTGTTCCATAAAATTTTACCTCCATAACTGTGTGTTGATTTGCCCTATAGAGTAAAAAAAAGGACAAATCAGTTTTAACATAATAAAACCAATTTGCCCAGACGGTCGGCATTTCTATATTTTAATAAGAACATTCCCTTGCAGTTATCTGCATTATCCGTCAGTTGTGTTCTTACATCGTTATTATACAATAACTATATATTGTTGTCAATCTATAATTTTTACATATTAAAGAACAATTTATAGTATTTATTTATGCAAAAATTTTTATATTTCAAGAAAAGAAAAAAGCATCCGAAAAAGGATGCTTTTGCAATTTTAGATAGAAATTTCGTGTGCAATTCTGTAGAGATCGAGATTGATTGTATTCTTCATATTAAGGGCTTCATAAATATCAAAGTCCATAACATCTTCTTTCTGCATTGCAACAACTCTGTTACCTACACCTTTCATAAGAAGGTGAACAGCATAGTTACCCATTTCACTTGCAACAAGTCTGTCACGAAGTGAAGGTGAACCGCCTCTCTGAACGTGGCCGAGAACAGTTGCACGACTTTCAACGCCTGTCTTTTCTTCGATAATTTTAGCAAGATTATCAACACCGCCGATTTTCTCTGAAACACCTTCAGCAACGATGATGATAAAGTGCTTTTTATCGGTCTTCTGTGTTCTCTTCATTCTTTCGATAACATCTTTTTCAATATCGAAATCAACTTCTGGAATAAGGATAGATGTTGCACCGATTGCAATACCTGAATTAAGAGCAATATAACCCGCTCTTCTGCCCATAACTTCAACAACTGAGCAACGGTCGTGTGATTCAGTTGTGTCACGGATTCTGTCAACCATATCCATAACTGTATTCATTGCAGTATCATAACCGATTGTGTAATCACAGCAAGCAATATCGTTATCAATTGTTCCGGGAACACCGATTGTGGGGATACCGCGGAGTGAAAGATCACGTGCACCTCTGAATGAGCCGTCACCACCGATAACAACAACGCCTTCAATTCCGTTTGCTTTACACACGTCAAGAGCCTTCTGCATTCCTTCTTCTGTCTTGAATTCAGGACTTCTTGCAGAATAGAGCATTGTGCCGCCTCTGTGAATAATATCTGAAACTGTACGGAGATTCATTTCATACATATCTCCGTTCATAAGTCCGTTATAACCTCTGCGGATACCGAGAACTCGCATTCCGTTCTCGCAACCTGTTCTGACAACGGCTCTGATAGCCGCATTCATTCCGGGTGCGTCGCCGCCGCTTGTAAGCACAGCAATAGTCTTCATAAGACAAATACCTCCAACTGAGTACATAGTAACAATAATACTAATATAATAATCTAAAGGCAAATTTTAGTCAATTGATTATTTTGTCAAAAAACATCGTATTTTTTCAGTTTTTTAATACAACATTACTATTACCTAAAATATTCTGTAATTTTCCGTAAAGTGTAGCAGTAACCGAGGTGCTGATACCCGTCTGCATATTGTATTTATTGATATCCGTATAATAAAGATGTACCGGAGTAGGACCTGAATATTGAGTTATAAGAGGCATAATCTGATTAATTTCCGCACAGTTCTGAGACGGCAAACGAAGAAACAAACCTCTTGTTGATGATTTTTTTGCAGGAGTTGAAATCCGGTTTTTTGCAGGTTCCTGAACAGGAGCAGAAACAGTAGTTTCTTCATCAGCTTCATATGAAACAGCAAGAGGGATATCTCTGCTTATAGGTCTGTATTCAGGCGGGGGCGGAGCTGACGGCAACGGTGCTGTTAATGACTCAGTTTTCGGAGCAAGTTCAATTGAATCAAGAGAAAGTTTTGATTCAGAGTCATCACTGAGCTCAAGTCTGCCTTCAATAATTACAATATTATCTTCAACGAGAAGATCTGCAACCTGTTCCATTTTTTTCGGAAAAACAACTACTTCAATGGAACCTGTAACGTCTTCAGCCTGAAGGAATGCCATTGTAGTATTGTTTTTTGTAACCTTCTTCTTTACTGTTGACAGAATTGTAAGAATTTTTACACGCTGACCGCTTTTATACTGAGAATTTTTATCATTAACATCAGCTTCAAGCAAATCAATTGTTTTTGCGGCATTAATTTTTCTCGCATAATCTTTATATGCAGTCATAGGATGTCCTGACATATAAATACCGGTAGCTTCTTTTTCAAGCTGCAATATTTCTTTTTCTGAAAACTCTTTAATATCGGGAATTTCAGGTTCTGAAGCCTTTGCAAGTTCCTGACTCATATCAAAGAATCCAAGCTGTCCCGATACACTTGCTTTTTTATCACTTTCAAGGCTTTCAACAACAATGTCCATCATTGCAAGCATCTGATTTCTGTTTGCGCCGAGATTATCAAGAGCACCGGCTTTTATAAGATGTTCAACACTTCTTCTGTTGAATTCTTGACCGTATGTACGCTTGCAGAAAGAGAAAAATGTGTCATAATTTCCGTTTTCTTTACGTTCACGGATAATAAGTTCAATATATGACTGAGCAACATTTTTAACGGCAAGAAGACCGAAACGGACAGCATTTTCTTCAACCGTGAATTCTTCAGATGAAGCATTGACATGAGGCGGAAGAACGGAAATGCCGAGGTTGGCGCATTCAGCAATGTTTGCTACGAGTTTATCGGCATTTGAAAGCACACTTGTCAGCATAGCAGCCATAAATTCACAAGGGTAATGACAACGAAGCCATGCTGTCTGATATGTGACATATGCATATGCAGCTGAATGTGATTTATTAAACGCGTATGATGCAAATGATGCCATATCATCAAAAATAGCATTAGCCGCTTCAGGAGTAATTCCTCGTTTTACACATCCGTCACAAGGAGAAGAACCGTCGGAACCGTCAGAGCCGTAAAGAAAATATTTTCTCTGTTGTTCGAGGACATCTGCCTGTTTTTTTGCAACTGCTCGACGAACCATATCAGCAGCACCGAGTGAATAACCGGCAAGGTCCTGGAAAATTCTCATAACCTGTTCCTGATATACGATTGTACCGTAGGTAACATCAAGAATGGGGGCGAGTTCGGGTGTATGATATTTGATTTCATCGGGATGCGCTCTGTTTTCTAGATAACCGGGGATGAAATCCATGGGACCCGGTCGGTAAAGAGCGATAACTGCAATAATATCTTCAAGACAGTTGGGATGCATGTTAATCATAAGTGATCTGATACCTGCAGATTCACACTGGAACACACAGCTTGTTCCGCCCTGTGCAAGCATGTCGTAAGTTTCGGGGTCGTCAATGTCAATGTCATATACATCGAAATCCGGTACTTTTGCACGGACAAGCTTTTCCGCATCAGTAACAACCGTAAGAGTACGAAGACCGAGGAAGTCCATTTTAAGAAGACCGAGTGATTCAACCCAGCCTTTATAATACTGTGTAACGACAGAATCACCCGATTTAAAGAGAGGAACATAAGTGTCAACGGGGTCACGGCAGATAACAACACCGGCGGCATGCATACCTGTATTACGTACCATACCCTCGATTTTCATTGAAATATCAACAAGGTTTTTAATCTGAGAATCGCCTTCATAAAGTTTTCTGAAATCCTGACTGGCTTCAAGAGCTTTTGCGATCGTCATACCGAGGTCACCGGGAATTTCTTTTGTTACAGCCTGAACAATGTTCAGCGGAATGCCGAGAACACGTCCGACATCACGCACGGCACCTTTTGCCGCCATTGTGCCGAATGTTGCAATCTGTGCAACATGGTCATCACCGTATTTACGTTTAACATATTCTATAACTTCAGGTCTTCTCACGTAACAGAAGTCGATATCAAAGTCGGGCATGCTGACACGTTCGGGATTAAGGAAACGTTCAAACAGCAAATCATAACGCATAGGGTCAATAGCCGTAATTCCGACACAATATGCCGCTATACTGCCGGCACCGGAGCCTCGTCCGGGACCGACAGGGATTCCGACAGAACGTGCGTAGTTTATATAGTCCCATACAATAAGGAAATAATCTGTAAAGCCCATTGAATCAATAATTCCGAGCTCATAATCAAGTCTGTCCTTGTATTCCTGAGGACCGTTTTCACCGTATCTTTTCACGAAGCCGTCATAACAAAGCTTCTGAAAATACTCAAAATGTGTCATTCCTTCGGGAACATCATAATTGGGAAGAATTGAATTACCGAATTTAAAATCAACATTACACATTTCGGCAATTTTATTTGTATTTTCAATAGCATCAGGATATTCAGGGAAAAGCGAAAGCATTTCTTCGCCCGATTTGACATAAAATTCTTCTGTGGAGAAGCCCATTCCGGTATCTTCGGCAATAGTTTTCTTTGTCTGGATACAAAGAAGAATCTTCTGAATTTCGGCATCTTCTTTTTTGACATAATGAGCATCATTTGTGGCAACAAGAGGAATATCAAGTTCACGGGCAATTCTTATAATATCAGGATTTGTTCTGTGTTGCTCATCAATTCCGTGGTCCTGAATTTCCATATAATAATTGCCTTCACCGAAGAGGTTTTTATACCACAGGGCAGTATTTTTTGCACCTTCATAATCGTTTCTCAGAAGTGCCTGAGGAATTTCACCTGCAAGACAGGCAGATAGACAGATAAGGTCTTCATGATACTCTTCAAGAATATCATGATCGATTCTCGGTTTTGTATAAAAACCTTCTGTCCATGCTGCAGAAACAAGTTTAATAAGATTTTTGTAACCGTTTTCATTCTTTGCAAGAAGAACAAGGTGATAACGCTGGTTATCAAGGCCGTGTACTTTGTCAAAACGTGTTCTGGGGGCAACATAAACCTCACAGCCGATAATAGGTTTTATTCCCTCGGCTTTACATGCTTTATAAAAGTCAATACAACCGTGCATAACACCATGGTCAGTAATTGCAATTGCAGTCTGCCCCAGTTCTTTTACGTGTTTTATAAGAGGTTTTATACGGCAAGCACCGTCGAGGATGCTGTATTCCGTATGAATATGCAGATGTGTAAAATTAACCATAACTTACTTTCCCTGTCCGTAATATGCGTTTGCTCCGTGTTTTCGGAGATAATGTTTATCAAGAAGAAATGAATCAATGTCCTGAACATCGGGATTGAGCATAAATGTATTGAGTGCCATTTCGGCAACAATTTCTAGTGTGGCTGCATTTTCGGTTGCTTTTACGGGATTTTTACCCCATGCAAAAACTCCGTGTGAACGAACAAGCACACCGGGGACAGCATTGGCATTGAGTTTATTATCCTTAAAATGATTACAGATAACAACTCCCGTATTTTTTTCATAAGCAGAATTGATTTCATCTTCAGTCAAACTTCTTGTGCAAGGCACAGCACCGTATGAAAAGTCAGCATGAGTGGTACCGAGAGGAGGAATAGGTCTGCCTGACTGAGCAAATGCGGTTGCGTACTTTGAATGAGTATGTACTGCACCACCTATTTCGGGGAATGCTTTATAAAGTTCAATGTGTGTAAGTGTATCTAAAGACGGGTTATATTTACTGTCAATAACATTACCGTCAAAGTCAACAACAACCATCATCTCCCATGTAAGTTCGGGATAAGGCACACCTGACGGCTTGATAACTATAACATTGTTTTTTCTGTCAACACCCGAAGCATTACCCCATGTAAAGGGAGCAAGTCCGTATTCGGGCAAAAGCATATTTGCTTTGTATACTTCTTTTTTGAGTTCATCAAACATTTAATATCACCTGATGCAAAATAATCTATTTTATATTTTATAACAAAACGTAATGATTTTCAAGAGAATCTGACATAATCATAATTAACATTATGCACAAAAAATTGAACATAACTGAAAAAGGTGCCGCAAAGCACCTTATAATCAGTTGTTCCAGAATTTTCTGTCAAGACTTCTGTATTGAATTGCTTCTGCAACATGTTTCACATCAATCAATTCAACCCCGTCAAGATCAGCAACAGTTCTTGCAACACGAAGAATCTTATCATATGCTCTGGCTGATAATCCGAGTCTGTCAAATGATGCTTTTAACATCTGCGATGCATTATCTGTCAGTATACAGTATTTTCTTGTCATTTCAGAAGTCATATTTGCGTTACAAGTGACAGAAGTTCCTTCAAAACGTTTAATCTGTATTCTTCTTGCTGTATTAACTCTTGCTCTGATAAGTTCTGAAGACTCCCCTTTTTTAGTATCGGAAAGCTCTTCAAAATTTACGGGAGGAACCTCAATATGTATATCAAGTCTGTCAAGCAACGGACCTGAAACTTTTGAAAGATAACGGGAAGGTGCACCGTTCGGACATGTACATTTTTTTGTAGGATGTCCGTAAAAACCGCAAGGACACGGATTCATGGCACATACAAGCATTACAGAACAAGGGTATGACAAAGTTCCTGCAACTCTTGAAATTGTAACAACACCGTCTTCTATCGGCTGACGCATTGCTTCCATTGATTGTCTTGAAAATTCAGGTAACTCATCAAGGAAAAGAACCCCGTTATGAGCAAGAGAAATTTCACCGGGTTTCGGAATTGTTCCTCCACCTGAAAGACCGGGAGCAGATATAGTGTGATGAGGTGATCTGAAGGGTCGTTGTCTGATAAGAGACTGACCTTTCATTAGCTTTCCGCTGACAGAGTAAATTTTTGTTGTATCAAGAGCTTCATCAAGTGTCATTTCAGGAAGAATTGACGGAATTCTTTTTGCAAGCATACTTTTACCTGCACCGGGAGATCCGATTAATAAAACGTTATGAGAGCCCGCAGCTGCAACTTCAAGAGCACGTTTTGCTTCAAACTGACCTTTCACATCAGCAAAATCTGCAAAAGACGAAGCCGAAATATCGATTTCGGGAATATTGAATTCCACCGGTGAGATAAGTTCTTCTTTATTAATATGTTTTATAAGCTGACGAACATTCTTTACGGGATAAATTGTAATTCCGTCAACAACAGATGCTTCGGCTTTATTATCATCAGGTATAAAAATATATTTTATACCTTTATTTCTTGCTTCAATAACCATCGGAAGAACACCGTTAATGTGCTTGACATCACCTCCGAGTGAAAGTTCACCTACAAATGCACAATCATTATCAACAGGTGTAATTTGTTTCGATGCAATGAGGACTGCCATAAGTATCGGTAGATCATATATAGGCCCCTCTTTTCTGATATCAGCAGGAGCAAGATTGATTGTTTTTCTGATTTCGGGATATGCAAAACCGCTGTTTTTTATTGCTGAACGAACTCTGTCTTTTGATTCATTGACTGCAGTATCAGGCAGACCTACCATATCAAAACGGGATTTTCCCATTGTGACATCAGCTTCGATATTTACCATAAAAGAATCCATTCCGAGCATTCCGACGCTGTTTATTGTTGCAAACATAATATCACCCTTATGAACATTTGTTCAAAGATATTTTACAACATTTAATTACTTATGTCAACAATTGTTTTTATTATTCATTATTTTTAATTTTACTGATTGCACTTTTTTCAAGCCTTGAAACTTGTGCCTGAGAAATTCCTACTTCATTTGCCACTTCCATCTGAGTCATTCCTCTCATAAATCTCATATTGAGTATGCTTTTTTCACGGTCATTCAGATTTTTTATAGACTGTTTTATAAGGATCTCATCAATCCAGTCTGTTTCAGATATATTATCACCTATCTGATCCATTACATAAATTGTATCCCCGCCATCTGAATAAACAGGTTCATAAAGAGACACAGGTTCAACAATAGCTTCAAGTGCAAGAACTACCTGCTCTCTCGGTTTTTCAAGCAGTTCGGCGATTTCTTCAACTGTTGCTTCCCTGTTCTGTTCATTCTGAATTTTTTCACGTATCTGCATTGCATGATATGCAGTATCTTTCATCGATCTGCTGACCCTGACAGCATTATAATCACGAAGATATCTTCTGAGTTCACCGATAATCATGGGAACAGCATAGGTAGAAAATCTGACAGGCTGATTTATATCAAAATTATCAACAGCTTTTATAAGTCCGATACATCCGACTTGAAAAAGATCATCAAGGTTTTCTCCTCTGTTTACAAAACGTTGAATAACTGATAAAACAAGTCTGAGATTTCCCTGAATAAGTTCTTCTCTCGCTTTTTTGTTTCCGTTTCTTGATTTTTGAAGAAGTTCTCTTTTTTCTGCTTCTTTTAAAACTTTAAGGTCAGCTGTATTTATTCCGCATATCTCAACTTTTCCCCACTGCATAAAATAATCCTCCGTATACGAAATATGTATACAGAGGATGTTTTTATTATTGTCAGTTAATTTTAAAATTAAACCGTAAAATCAATTGGAAACTTCAGACAATGCATTATGTCGTCTTTCAAGAAGTTCATTATACATAAGTTCTCTCTTTTCTCTTGAAAGAGGATACAGGAATTTCGGTATAACACTGAGTATGCCTGTAATCTGAGGAATACCCGTACACATTGCAAAAATCCACCATTTTGTTGATTCTGCCTGAGTACCGATTGTTTTACCCTGAATATATCCTATACGGCTGAGCATCAGATTCTGAACTGAAGCGTTAAGAACATTTTTAACTTTAAGAATCATATCTTTAGCAACACCGATTGTAGCTTCCATTCGGTATCCGTTTTTCCATTCACAGTAATCCATTGATTCGTTGTAAAGCTCAGCTTTGACAACCTTACGCACACCGAATGCCCATTTATCAAAGAAAGCCTGAATACCGAATGCAATACACATAGGAAGTGTTTTTGTATAATTTTTATTAATCGAACCGAATGCAAAAAGAAGAATCCACCAGAAACGGGTATAAAGGTCTTCTCCGACCCACAATGCTTTTGATGAAAACTTGGCACGCATAGGCTTAACAAAAGCATAACTGAAACTGCCAATCATACTTGAAGGAAGATTCAGGATAGTCAGCAATGTTGCAGAACCGTGAACATCAATGAAATAGTTTGTTGTGCTTGTGCTGATACTGAAAATACCGAGGAATTCCGAAAGTATCATCAGCAGTATCGGATAATTTGTAAATACAGCCTTGAATCCTTGTTTTATATCAGGTATATCGAGCGACTGAGGAACACGTTCCCTTGAAACCATAAAGAAATAGAATGTGAAGAAACAGGATGCAATATTTGTAAACAGTCCCATTCCGAGGAATGCTGTCTGTAACTTTATGGGAAGAACACCGTTATTAATAAGATCAAGAAGAAGTCCCATTATAATACCCGGTAAATCTTCACCCATATATCCGGTCCACAATTCAGCCATAGTAATCAATCGCGCTCGGTCATTAGGATGCGGTGTTATTGTTGTCATATATCCGGTTTTTGCAACTGCAGTAAAAGTACCGGCAGTTTCCGTTATAACATTGAATGCAAAATAAAAAATAAGTTTAGGGATATATGTACCTGCACTATCCGGAAAAAGATACGGCATGAACCAATAAAGTGTACCTATAAGTGTAAGCGGTATCTGAAAAAACAGCATATAAGGTCTGAATTTTCCCCATCTTGTTCGTGTTCTGTCAACAAGAGTACCGATAAGGGGGTCATTGATAATGTCCCATGCACCGGTAAAGATATTTGCCGCCGCATTGATTTTGAAATCAATCTTGACAACATCCCAGATAAAACGGTCTTTGTAACCGTTGATGTTAAAAACATTTGAAATGTCGTTAAGCAGATAAGCGAAAGTTTCACGATTGTCAACATATCTCCTGTCGTGGAAAACATAATTTGACATTTCGGAGTTCTGCAGAACTATATCTTTTTCTTTATTTTCGGGGTTTGACATTGCATCACCTCATTTATCTTATATTAACATTATTATATTGGTGTGTCAATACAAAAAAACAGATATCCAAGACGGATATCTGCTGATTAAAAAAATTATTCGAGAACTTCAAGGTCTTCAAAATCATCAAGTTCAAGACCTTTGTTATGAGAAAGTGCCCAGTCAACACACCATGAGCCGGCAAAAATAAGAAGATCTCTGCCTTTAACATCCTGAACCCAGATCGAGTTTGTAAGATCGAGTTCTTTCGGAGGAACCGGAGAAGAAACAATTCTTTTGATAACCTGATAATTAAGGTTTTGTCTTCGGAACTTCACACCGTACTCGGATTCCATTCTGTGTTCAAGAACTTCATACTGAAGCATACCGACAACACCGACAATAACTCTTTCCATACCTGTTTCGGGAAGGAAGAAAATCTGAATTGCACCTTCCTGTGCAATCTGATTC
>JAZSPR010000152.1:0-14578 GCA_045537555.1 Acutalibacteraceae bacterium
TTTCAATTCAAGCATCAAAGAGAACATTCTTTACGGCAGACTTGATGCAACGGATGAAGAAGTCTATGAAGCCGCAAAGAGAGCCAATATTCATGATTATGTCATGACACTTGAAAACGGCTATGATACAGTTGTAGGTGAAAGAGGTGTCAAGCTTTCGGGCGGTCAGAAACAAAGACTCAGCATTGCAAGGGTTTTCCTTAAAAACCCCTCAATCCTCATTCTTGATGAAGCCACATCGGCACTTGACAACACAACTGAAATCCTTATTCAGCAGGCGCTTGATGAACTCTGCAAAGGCAGAACAACACTTGTAGTTGCCCACAGACTTTCAACAATCAAGAATGCAGACGAAATTGCAGTTGTTGCCGAGGGTAAAATCAAAGAAAAAGGAACTCACGAGGAGCTCCTTGCAAAAGGCGGAATGTATGCCGACCTATATAAACTGCAGTTTAAAAATAATCAGTAAAAAAACCACGGAAAACCATGACTTGACAAAACTGAAAAATTAGCATATAATAAAAATGCAAGGTGTTACCGATAGACGGTTGCACCCTCTCAAGATTATTAGTTAATAGAATTAACCGCCATTCTTTCCAGGGAACCGGCGGTTATTTCTTTTTGCTGTTGTTCACAGCAATTATGTAGCCTGTTGCAAAAATAAGTACAAGAATTATTAAAGCAAAATACTCCATAGCCATCACCCCCTTACGAGGGTGCGGATTCAACCGCCTACCGTTTAAGGTAACACCTTACGCAAGTATTATACATATTGTGATTTATTTTGTCAAAAAACATACCCCCCTTTTATATTTTCATTTATTTAATTAAGATTGAAAAAACACAACTTTTTTCCTTTTTCATATTGAATACTTTGGAATACTGATGTATAATCATAATGAAAAAATATGAATGAAAATATGTGACATACAATTATATAATTTAATCCGTTATCACATATAAACATAACCTGAAAGGAAGTTAGATTATGGCTTTACCTATAGCTGTACAGTTCTATTCTGTAAGAGACGAGGCTGAAAAGGACTTTTTCGGCACTCTTAAAAAAATCAAAGACATGGGTTACGACGGTGTTGAATTTGCAGGTCTTTTTGACAATGCTCCCGAAAAAATCAGGGACTACTGCAACGAAATCGGACTCACACCCGTTTCTGCTCATGTACCCCTTGACGATATGATTGCAGACACAAAGGGTACACTTGAAGCATATAAAACTATCGGCTGTAAATATGTTGCAGTCCCCTACATAACAGAAGAAAGACGTCCCGGTGCAGAAAAGTGGGATGAAACAGTTACCGCTATCAATGAAATCGGTGCTGTTGCAAAGGATATGGGGCTTACACTCCTCTATCATAACCACGATTTTGAATTTGTAAAAATTGACGGTGAATACGGTCTTGATGTACTTTACAACACAGTTCCCGCTGACCTTCTTCAGACAGAGCTTGACACCTGTTGGGTAAATGTAGGCGGTGAAGTTCCTGCAGAGTACATTCTCAAGTACACAGGCAGAGCACCCGTTGTTCATCTCAAGGACTTCGTTATGAAGGGTAAGGATAAACCTAAGAAGCTCTATGAACTCATCGGCATTGAAGACGACACAGAAAGTGCATCAGAAGATGATTTCAGCTTCAAGCCCGTCGGCTACGGTGTTCAGGACTTCCCCGCAATTCTTGAAGCATCTGAAAAAGCAGGCGCAAAGTGGGTTGTTGTTGAACAGGATTCACCCGACAAGGGCAACACACCTCTTAATGCTGTAAAAATGAGCATTGATTATCTTAAAAAACTCGGCTGGTAAGGAGAAATACACAAAATGGAACAGAAAACTTGCAGAATCGGTTGCATCGGTATGGGCGGCAGAGGCAGAGGCATGATGGAAATGCTTATGAGCGTTCCCGGAGTAATTGTCCCCGCAGTATGCGACCTTGTTGAAGAAAGAATTGACAACGGTATCAAGTCAGTAAAAGAAAGAAACAACGGTGAATATGAAGTTCACGGTTATTCAGATTATAAAACAATGTTTGAAATGGAAGACCTCGATGCTGTCTATGTTGCAACAACATGGATAACACACATCCACATTGCAATTGACGCAATGAAAGCCGGTCTTCATGTAGGTCTTGAAGTAGGCGGTGCCGCTTCAATCGACGAATGCTTCCAGCTTGTAAGAACAAGCGAAGAAACAGGCAAATTCTGTATGCTTATGGAAAACTGCTGTTACGACCGTAAGGAAATGGCAGCGCTCAATATGGTAAAACAGGGCATCTTCGGTGAAGTCATCCACTGTGAAGGCGGTTACAGACACGACCTGCGTGACGAAATCGTTCTCGGCAGAGAAAACATTCACGGCAGACTTGTAAATTTCATGCACAGAAACGGTGAACTTTATCCCACACACGAAATCGGTCCCATCGCAAAGGTTCTTGACATCAACAGAGGCAACAGATTTGTTTCTCTCGTTTCAATGTCCTCAAAGTCAAAGGGTCTTAACGAATGGATAAAGAACAACAAGGGCACAGATTATGACCTTTACGGCTACGACTGGTGTTGCGGTGATATCACGACAACAATCATCAAGTGTGCAAACGGCGAAACAATCACAATCAATCACGACTGCTGTCTTCCCAGACCTTATTCAAGAGAATTTATGGTTCAGGGCACAAAAGGTCTTATCAAGGAAGTTGAATCTGCAGTAGGTGACGATGCTGTTATCTATCTTGACGGCATTTCAGAAGAAGCTCACAGCTGGGAATACTTCAATGAAAAGTACAGAGCAAAATATGAGCATCCCCTCTGGAGAGAAGATGACACAGTCAACTTTGTAGGCGGTCACGGCGGTATGGACTATCTTATCCTTGCCGCATTTGCAGAAAGTGTTCAGCTTGATGCAAAGCCTCCCATTGATGTTTACGACACAGCAACATGGATGGTTATCACAGCTCTCTCAGAAGAAAGCGTTGCAAAGGGCGGCGCACCCGTAGCATTCCCCGACTTCACAGACGGCAAGTGGGTTGAAAGAGAGCCTTACAGAAGAGGCAGATACTGTCTTGACGAAATCTGTCTTGACTACTTTGAAGGAGAAGAAAAATGAGTTATTACATAGGTATTGACGGCGGCGGCACAAAAACCGCATATGCCCTTTTTGACGAAAACAAAAACATGCTTTCCATGGTAAAAACAAAGGGAAGCAATCACGAAAATCTCGAAGGCTCATTTGACGAAGCAACAGATATCATTATGGAAGGCGTAAACAACCTTCTCAAAGAAAACAACCTTACTGTTGACGATATCGAAGGCGTTCTTATGGGTCTTGCAGGTATCGACCATCCTTTCCAGCACGATGCAACAGCAGAACTGCTTGAAAAGAAAGGACTCAGGAATTTCAGAATTTACAACGACGGTTTCATCGTAACAAAAGCAGGTTCACCCGACGGTAAGGGTATCGGCTACAACTGCGGCACAGGCACCTGCTGTAACTCAATCGACTCAGACGGAAACATGCTTCAGGTCGGCGGTTTCGGCATCCTTTCAGGTGATGCAGGTAACGGCTACTGGATTGCTGAGCAGACTTTTGCCGCAATCTATTCAGACATCTGCCTTAAGGCAAACGAAACAATGATGACTGAAATTTTCTGCAAGAAGGTCGGCATCAATGCTACTGCAGAAGACTATCTCCCCTGCGTTACAAAGTTTGAAGAAACCGAAAGAGAACAGTATTGTATGTATCTCACAGACACATTCTTTGAAGCCGCAAACAAGGGTGACAAGGTTGCCCTCGAAATCACAGAGGCAATGGCTGAAAAGGGTTCAGACTACATCTGTGCTCACCTCAAGATGCAGAATTTCAAAGAAGACACAGTAAATGTTGTTCTTTCAGGTTCAATGAATGTTAAAATGCCCAACGAAATCTACCTTGCATCACTCAAGGAAAAGTGTGAAGCAAAGTCAGGCAGAAAACTCAACTTTATCAAACTCACAGCCGCACCCGTAACAGGCTGTATCAACTGGCTTCTTGAAGACAAATAAGAAAGGAAAATTGATATGAAAGAAATTAATGTTACCGTAATCGGTTCAGGTTCAACATACTGTCCCGAACTTGTTGACGGATTCCTTCAGAGACAGGATTCACTCAAGCTCAAAAGACTTGTCCTTATGGACATCGACGAAAGAAAACGCACAATCGTAGGCAACCTCTGCGTACGTATGATAAAGAATGCAGGTATCGACTGCGAAGTTGTTATGACAGACGACCTTGATATGGCTCTTCAGGGTGCAGACTTTGTTGTTACACAGATCCGTGTAGGTAAGCTCCATTGCCGTTATCTTGACGAGCAGATTCCCGTCAAGTACGACCTTATCGGTCAGGAAACAACAGGTATCGGCGGCTTCTTCAAGGCTCTGCGCACAATTCCCGTTATCGGCAACATCTGTAAGAAGATTGAAGAAATCTGTCCCGATGCATGGCTTATAAACTTCACAAATCCCTCAGGTATCGTTACAGACTATGTTCTTAACAACACAAATGTCAAGTGTATCGGTCTTTGCAACGTACCCATCGATATGATTGACGATGCAAAGGAAGCTGTCGGCGAAGATGCTGAAATCACATATCTCGGACTTAACCACCTGAGCTGGATTACATCAGTTATGAAAGACGGCGAAGAAAAACTCTATGACCTCTTTGACGAAGGCTATGCTCCCAAGGTTATGGCTAACATCAAGGATGACGGTTTCGACATCGGTTGCCTTAAGGCTGTCGGCGGTATTCCCTCATCATATCTTCAGTATTATTACTGCCGTGATGCAAAGCTCGACCATCTTATGACAGATGAAAAGAGCCGTGCACAGGTATGTATGGAAATTGAAGAAGACCTTCTGGGGCTCTATCAGAATGAAGAAATCGTTACAAAGCCCGCACTTCTCGACAAGCGTGGCGGTCATAAGTATTCACTTGCTGCTTGCTCACTTATCGATTCAATTGCAAACGACAAGAACGATGTTCACGTTGTCAACATCCTCAACAACGGCACACTTCCCTTTATGAATGACGACGATGTTGTTGAAATCGCAGCAAAAATCGGTGCTGACGGTGCAAAGCCCGTTCCCGTAAGAAAGACATGGAACAGACACATGGAAGGCCTCATGAAGGTTGTCAAGGAGTACGAAAAGTACACAGTTGAAGCCGCAAAGAACGGCGACGACGACGCAGCTATGAACGCTCTTATGATTCATCCCCTTGTCGGTGACTACAAGAGAGCAAAGGCTTGCTACTACGAAATGAAGCAGGCACATATGGACTTCCTTCCCCAGTTCTTTAAGAAATAATGCATAATTCATAATGCACAATGCATAATTTAAGCAGTCACTACCCGAGCGGCGGTGACTGCTTACTTTATTCATCAGAAAAAAGCTCGAAACCGATTTTTTCTTTTGCATTATCCTTTGATTTAATATGCCAATACAATCTATAAGGAAGTGTCAATATTATCCAAACAATTCTGAACGGAAGAAGTAAATATCTGAATTTGTGCAAATAATAAGTTTTGCGTGCAACAATAATAACATTTTTAAATTCATTACACTCCTCGCAGAAATATCGTTCTTTTGATAAAATGTATTTTCTTTCCTTATGATGTGTTTCATTCAGTTTATTCCAACAATCCAAACAAAAATCTGCCATAATAATCACCTCACACTATATTATAGGTCATTTTCACCCTAATTTCAATAGGTCAATTTGCCATAATAATTATGGTGATATAAATGAGCAGACTGAAAGATTTAAGAATAGAAAAAGGCTACACTCAGATAAAAATGCAGATGCTGACCGGCATTGACCAAAGTGATTATTCAAAAATTGAAAGCGGAAAAAGATATTACACTTTTGAACAATGCCGAAAAATTGCTATTGCATTAGACACCAGTATGGATTATTTAGCAGAACTCACTGACGAAAAGAAACCATATCCAAGAAAAAAATAAAAGCCACGGATTTTGCTCCGTGACTTGACAAATTCATAAAATTAGTATAGAATGTAATCAAGAGGTAACCGTAAAAAGCGGTTAGCCGGAAATGTCAATTTTTTTAGAAATCAACCGTCCCTGTGGCCAAACAGTAGGGCGGTTATTTCTTTATGATCTTAATTGCTTCAGATAATGCAACTACAATAAGTAATACAATAATCAAAGTTGTAAGATCCATCTGCAACACCTCGCTTTCGCTTGGTGTGCTAACCGCTTCTGTCGCCTCTTGACTACAGCATTTATTATATATTCCGTGTCGTATTTTGTCAACTGCAATTATTAATAGGTTTTTATTGAAAATAATTGCAAAAACTTGCAAAATTTTTCAGTGGGATTGACTTTTTTATTAATACAGTTTATAAATATAAATGGTGATTATAATGAATTTTGGTTGGACCGATTATGATGTATCAATGAATTTTGTTGAAGACTGGCTTGACGATGAAACCGTAAGAGTTACAGGTCTTGATGACGGATTCCGTGATTTTTATGAATACTGGAAAAATGAGAATGTTCCCGGCACTAATTATTGGTGTAAAGTGGTTTCCAAAAACAGTAAGCCCTTTGCCGTCATTACAATCGGCAAAGATGAAAACAGATTTATATTTATGGAGTTTATCGTTGCCCCCGATATGCGAAATCAGGGCAAAGGCACTCTTATTTTAAAAGAACTGCTGAAAGAGAGTAAAATTATCCTCGGGCAAGAAATTGAATCAGCCGAAGCCGTGATTTTTCCGAGCAATCCCGCATCACAAAAGGCTTTTGAAAAAGCGGGTTTTGTATTCAGCCACGCAGACGAAGACGGCGATGCGTTTTATTATGTTTTCGAGAAATAAAAAAAAGCCACGGTTTTTCCTCTGTGACTTGACAAATTCTCAAAATTAGTATAGAATGTAACCAAGAGGTAACCGTAAAAAGCGGTTAGCCAATTAAACGTTTATTATTTTGATAACCATCCTGCGCCAACAGGATGGTTATTTCTTATTGTCTGCTCTCGTTTTATTGACAATATCACATTTTAATGCTATCATAAATCTATAAAAAATAAAGGAGAAATAATATGTCACTTCTTACATACAACAAAGATAAATTCTATCTTGATGACAAAGAATTTACCATAATTTCAGGTGCGATGCACTATTTCCGTATTCCCCGTGAATACTGGTACGACAGACTTCTGAAACTCAAGGAATGCGGTTTCAACACCGTTGAAACCTACACCTGCTGGAATCTTCACGAGCCCGAAGAGGGAGTTTTTGATTTTTCGGGAATGCTCGACCTTGAAGCATACATCGAAATCGCTCAGGAGCTTGGTCTTTATGTCATTCTCAGACCCGGTCCCTACATCTGCGCTGAATGGGAATTCGGCGGACTTCCCGCATGGCTTCTTAAGTATAAAGATATGGAAATCCGTTGCAACGACGACCTTTATATTTCAAAAGTTGACCGTTATATGAAAGAACTTCTCGGCAGAATCAGAAAATACCTTTCCACCAACGGCGGAAACATCATTATGATGCAGATTGAGAATGAATACGGCTCATACGGTAACGACCACGAATATATGCAGAGAATTGCCGACATCTACAAAGAAAACGGCATCGACTGTATGCTTTTCACTTCTGACGGTGCAACATATTTCATGCTCGGTGGCGGAACTCTGCCCGACTACCCCTGCGTTGCAAACTTCGGCTCAAGACCTGACGAAAACTTCAAGGTTCTTGATGATTTCCGTCCCAATCAGCCGAGAATGTGCGGTGAATACTGGTGCGGTTGGTTCGACCATTGGTATGACATTCACCACACCCGTGAACCCGAAGAGCTTGCAGGTCTTTTCAATGACATGCTTGAAGCAGGTGCTTCACTCAACTTCTATATGTTCCACGGCGGTACAAACTTCGGCTTTATGAACGGTGCAAATCACTATGAATTCTACGAGCCTACAATAACAAGCTACGACTACAACGCGTTGCTTTCCGAAGCAGGTGACATCACTCCCGCTTACCTTGCAGTCAGAAAGATTGTTGAAAAGTTTAATGGCGAGCCTCTGCCCCCTCTCACAGTCAGGAATTCAGAGAAAAAGGCATACGGCAAGCTTGAACTGACTGAAAGAGCATCAATTTTTGAATCTCTTCCCTATATTTCAAAGCCTGTTCACACCGCTGCACCTAAGTTCATGGAAGACATCGGGCAATATTACGGCTTTACGATGTATTCAACCGAGCTTGAAGGTCCCCGTGAAGACTGGGAGCTTGGCTTCAATGCCGTTCACGACAGAGCAGTAGTTTATGTTGACGGCGAATTCAAGGGAATTTATGAACGCACAAGGCGTGACGACAAAATCAGAATCCCCCTTGAAAAAGGAGAAAAGAAAAAGCTCGATATTCTCTGCGAAAACATGGGCAGAGTCAATTACGGCACTCACATGCCCGATCACAAGGGTCTCAGAGGCATCCGTTTCGGCGGTCAGTACCATTTCGGCTGGGATATGTATCCCCTGCCCATGAAAGACCTCTCAGCCGTTCCCTTTAAAGAGGAAAAAGGTGATGTCAAGGTCGCATCATTCCTCAGAGGCTATCTTGATATCGAAGGCAAGCCCTGTGACACATTCATAAGACTTGACGGCTTCCACAAGGGCATCGTTATCGTAAACGGTTTCAATCTCGGCAGATATTACAACGGTGCAGGCCCTCAGAAGACACTTTATGTTCCTGCACCTATGCTTAAAGAGGGCAAGAACGAAGTTATCGTCTTTGAAACAGACTTCGCTGAAAGCATTACGGTTGAGTTTGTTGATGTACCTGAGCTTGGTTAAACAATAATTTGTCGGGCTTCAGCCCGACAAACAATAATTTAGCTTCACTAAAATTATTGTTTGTCTAAAAATCGGCTCTTTACGAGTCGATTTTTTATTGTTGCAAACATAGTAAAAATGGTGTATACTATTATAATAAGAAAATTTACGGAAGTGAAAATATGAACTATAGCAATATTGCATGCCCCGTATGCGGCATAAATTTCAATGAAACAGACGATGTTGTCGTCTGCCCCATATGCGGAACACCTCATCACAGGGAATGCTGGCACAAAAACGGCAGATGCATAAACGAAGCAAAGCATGCAGAAGGCTTTGTATGGCAGATGATGAATACAGAGCCGTCATTTACAAAAAAAGCCGACGATAACGCAAAAATCTGTCCCCGTTGCGGTGAAAAAAATGATCCCGTTGAACCCGTTTGCACAAACTGCGGTGAAAGACTCAAAGCAAACACACAGACAATAAACGATACATTCAATCCTTTCGGTGCACCTCCTCAGGGCGACTGGCAGGCAGAAATAAATCCCAACGCATTTTCACCCTATCAGAATGTCTACGCACAGGATGCAAAGACGGTTTTCGGCGATGAAGCAACAATCGACGATATCCCCGTATCTGAAGTTGCCGAATACATTCAGAAAGATTCAACAAAATACATCGGCAAGATGCTTGAAATGCAGAACAACAATACAAAGTTTTCATGGAACTGGTCAGCAGCTCTGTGTTCATATTTCTGGTTCTTTTACAGAAAAATGACCGGACTCGGCACAATACTTATTTGTATTTATCTGCTTGTTACCTTCGGTGCAGGTTTATTGGTACCGATAATCTGTAATCTTGCAAACCCCGAAATGTATAACGAATACCTCGCACTTGCAACTGAGCTTGCAACAATGATGACAGAGCTTATTGAAAGCGGCGCGGCAACTCTTCCGACCGAATATTATGAACTTACAATGCAACTTATGTCATCACCCGTTGTGATTGCGGCAAACATTGTGAATGTCGCATGTACACTTATTATTGCAATAGTTTCGGGATTCCTCGGCAACTATTTCTATAAAAAGAAAATCGTAAAAGACATAAAAGCAATAAGACAGGTATCTGTAAACTCTGTAGCATATCATATATATCTCAGACAGAGAGGTAATGTATCAGTTATCAATCTCCTTCTCCCCATAATGATTTACATGATGTACTCAATGTTCACAAGCTATATTTAAGGATTTTCAGAATGAATAAATACCCTCTTAAAAAAAATCAGGATATCGAAATTGAAATAACAGGCATAACAACAGAAGGCAGCGGAGTCGGTCACTATGACGGCATTGCTGTCTTTGTGCCCAATACGGCAACGGGCGATGTTATTGATTGCCACATCATAAAAACAAAGAAAAATTACGCAATCGGCAAGATCAATCACATCATCAAAGCCGCAAAATCAAGAATTGCTCCCGACTGCGATGTTTATTCACGTTGCGGCGGCTGTGTTTTCCGTCACATAAACTACACCGCAGAATGCGAAATGAAAAAACAGAGAGTTGTTGATGCTTTTGCAAGGCTCGGTCATATTGAAATCAATCCCGAAGAAATTATAAAATCGGGCAGAGAAAACCGTTACAGAAACAAGGCTCAATACCCTGTAAGGATTGAAAACGGCAAAATTTCAATAGGCTTTTTTGCACAGAATTCACACCGTGTAATTGATTGCAACGACTGTATGCTCCAGCCGAAGGAATTTGCAAAAATAGTTTCCGCTTTCAGAAAATGGATAGAGAAAAACAATATTTCCGTATATAACGAAGAAACTCACAAGGGGCTTCTCCGTCACATTTACATAAGAAAAGCGTTTGAAACGAATCAGGTTATGGTCTGTGCCGTCATAAACGGTCACAATCTGCCTAAAAAAGATGACCTTATCGTTTCTCTTCTTAAATGTACCGACAATATCGCATCAATTACAGTCAATGAAAACACAAACGACAGCAATGTTATTCTCGGCAAGAAGTGTTACACTCTCTGGGGAAGTGATTTCATCGAAGACATCCTCTGCGGTGTAAAAGTGCGTATTTCTCCCCTTTCATTCTATCAGATAAACCATGACCAGGCTGAAAAACTCTATTACAAAGCTGCGGAATATGCAGAATTAACCGAGAATGACACACTTCTCGACCTCTACTGCGGTGCAGGTACAATCGGTCTTTCAATGGCAAGGAAAGTGAAAAATCTTATCGGTGTCGAAATCATACCCGAAGCCATTGAAGATGCAAAAATCAATGCTGAAATCAACGGTATTGACAATGCTGAATTTATCTGCGGCGATGCTCCCGAAGCGGCTGCAATCCTTGCAGACAGAGGCATAAAACCCGATGTTATTATAGTTGACCCGCCGAGAAAAGGCTGTGCACCCGAACTCCTTGACACAATCGACAGAATGAACCCCGACAGACTTGTTTATATCTCCTGCGACCCCGCAACCCTTGCAAGAGACTGCGCAATCCTTAAAGAAAAAGGTTTTGAAGTTCAGAAAGTCACTCCCGTTGATATGTTCCCGAAAACCAGTCACGTCGAGACGGTAGTACTTCTGCTTCGTACAAATCAACTGAAATAAGGTGATGTTATGAAAAACATTATAAAATCAATCATCATTCTCTTTTTAATTTTTATTTTTTCTGTATGTGTTACGGCTGAAGACTCATCAACCATTCAGGAAAATGAAAATACAACAAAAATATCTGCTTTCACCGTTTCAGAAAATGAAATGATGAAGGTAAAAAAAGGCAACAACGACATAACGCTTTACAAAGCAATTATGACGGTTGACCTCAACAACGATTCAAAAACAACAAGTGCTGATGCAAGACTTCTTTTAAGACACAGCGCAAAGCTTGAACTTTATAAAGGTGACACCGACAGTGTTGACATCAATGCAGACGGTGTAATAACAGCTCTTGATGCAAGACTTACACTCAGATATTCGGCAAATCTCGACACATATTACCGCCTTGCAAATGACTCCGTTGTTTCCGGAACATTCAGAACAACTGACGGCAGAACTTTTATTCTTTCGGAAATCGGTGCGGCATCAGACGGATTTGTAACTATTGACGGAGACACATATTACTGCGAAAAAGGAATTGCAGTCACCGGCATAAAAACAATTGACGATGTTCTTTGTTATTTTGACAATAACGGAAAAGGCGTAACGGGTGAACACACGATTGCAGGCAATAAAGTTCAGTTTAAAAACGGAGTGAGCACATCAGGTTACAAAACAGTCAACGGTGAAAAGCTCTATTACGTGAACGGCAATCCCGCAAACGGTCTTACAAAAATTTCTTCCGCCACATACCTTTTCAAAAACGGTGTAATGCAACAGGGTTGGCAGAGTGTCGGAAATGAATATTATCATTTTGACCGTACCGACGGAAAACTCAGAAAAAACACAACTGTTGACGGCATAAAAGTTGATGCGGAAGGTAAAGCTCAGAAAACTGCATACAACACCGAAAAAATAAAAACCTTTATGAAGGCAAGAGCCATTATGCTCCGTGAAACAAAATCCACGGATACTGTTGAAGAGAAAAAGCTTAAATGCTTTAAATGGGTTATGAGCTGTCCTTACAGACAGTACCGTCAGGTCGGTGCTTCAATGAAAACTTCAGGCTGGGAAATGAAATTTGCAAACGACATTTTCGATAACGGAAACGGCTGTTGCGGTTCAACAACGGGAGCATTTGCTTTCCTTGCAGTTGAATGCGGATGCAAAGATGTTTATTTCTGCGATGACGGTGTTTCAACGGGCGGTCACGCATGGGTTATAATGGAAGGCAATAACCGTGTTTATGATATCATTTTTGCAAAATCAAAAAGCTTTGATGCAAATTACGACAGCGATGTAAATGACTACCGTAAATACGTGCCCCGAAAAACTTATATAGGCGGTTAAATTATGGGTAACGAACTCAGAAGAACGTATACTCCGTTCACCGAATGGAAGGAAAAATCAAAACAGACCGAACACACCAAATCCACCCCTCTTTTGGGTCCCGACGGTACCCTTAACGCAAAGGGTTGGGCAAGGCATAACGTGTTTGAATATGACAGAAACAAAGTAAAAAAAGGTCTCATCAGCCGTAAGGAGTGGGATTTTTACACCATAACAGACGGCAGAATGCAGCTTCTCATAAGCTTTGCAAACATCAATATCGGCGGATATGTGGGTGCGAAGCTTACAGACCTCCACACGGGTGAAATAATTGCAGATGCAGTTTCATATTTTGCAGGCGGAAATAAACACGTGCCCCCTGCAAAAGGTGATGTACCGAACCGTTTTTCAGGCAAAATCGGCAAGGCAACTTTTGATTTCAATACTATGGAAACCGAAAGAAAGCTGTATTTCAGCAAACCTCACAAAGGTAAGACTGTCGAATGCGACATTACAATGGACATTCTCCCTGACATGGAAAACATTACAACCGTTCTGCCCTTTGATGAAGACAACACACGATATTTTATGACCACAAAACAGGCGTGTATGCCTACTGAAGGCTATTTCCGTTTCGGTGATTATGAGTATACATTCTCAAAAGACACGGCATTTTGTGCCATGGACTGGGGCAGAGTGAATACCGTTCACAAAATGGTCTGGTACTGGGGCAGCGGCAGTATGTATCACACCGATGAAAAGGGCGAAAAACACCTGCTCGGTTTTGAAATTACATGGGCAATCGGCAATGAAAGCCATGCTACGGAAACATGCATTTTCTATGACGGAAAAGTGCATAAATTCGGAGCTGTTGATGTTGAAAAGTTCCCGAAAGACCGTTTCATGGAGCCGTGGAAATTCATTTCGGAAGACGGCAGATTCAATATGACTATGCAACCAACCTTTGACAATCACAGCGATGTGGATTTCAAGGTCGGCAGAATGAACTGTCATCAGATTTACGGCATATGGAACGGTGACGTGATTCTCGATGACGGAACAAAAATTGAAATAAAAGATTTGTTCGCTTTTTGCGAATATGTTGAAAACAGGTGGTAAAAAAATGAACGGAATGACAAGGCGTGAACGACAGGTCACGGATATGAACGAAATCATTAAAATTCTTGATAAGGCAAAGGTGCTTCACTTAGGTCTTGTTGACGGCGACGAGCCCTATGTTGTACCCATGAATTACGGCTACGAAATGAACGGCGACAAACTGACAATATGGCTTCACGGTGCTCCTCAGGGCAGAAAAATAGACCTTATGAGAACGAATCCCAAGGTCTTTTTTGAAATGGACTGCGATATTACACCCTTTGAGGGCGACGTTGCCTGCAAACACGGAATTACATATTCATCGATTATGGGCAGAGGTACGGCAACAATAATTGAAGATACGGAAGAAAAGAAACACGGTCTTGTTATGCTTATGAAGGCACAGACAGGCAGGGATGATTTTTCATTCGACGACAGAATTGTAAAGGTTGTAAGCGTAATAAGAATTGATGTTGCCGAATACACGGCAAAACACAGACCCATGCCGAAAAAATAAAATTTTAAGGACTGCCGGAAGCAGTCCTTATTTTTATAAATCAGAATTTGTCGAACTGAAGTTCGACAAAAATTCTCAATTCTCAATGCGCAATGCTCAATTGTGGAAAGGGCTTCGCCCTTTGACCCATTTATATAATTCAAGCCCGAAGGGCTTCCGAAATTGCGAATTGAGC
>JAZSPR010000114.1:0-10991 GCA_045537555.1 Acutalibacteraceae bacterium
TAGACGCCTACGAGGGCGGAAAGGCCGTGGAGGAATTTCTGGCAATTTACAAATCGTCAAAGTCAGGCGAAAAAATATATTTGAAATGAGATGGAACAATGAAAACCTTAAAACCAAAGCTTTACAGAGCTCAGTGTATAAGAAAAATCGAAAAGCCTGTTCTTACCAAGGATGATATACCCTATGAAGCTTCACTGATTTTTAATGCAGGTGTTGCTAAATACAAAGGCAAGTATGTTATGGTCTTTCGTAACGATTACGGACCTACGGAAAAAACTTATCCGAAGGTACGCTTTAAAACCTCTCTCGGTTTTGCCGAAAGCGACGACGGTATAAACTGGCAGGTAAAGGACAAGCCGATTTTTGACAACAAAAATCTTTTACCCGAGGACGAAATAAAAAGGCTTTATGACCCGAGAATTACAGTTATTGACGGCAAGCCTTATCTATGTATGGCTATGGATACCCGTCACGGTGTGCGAGGCTGCATAGCTGAAATCGATGATAACTTTGAAAAAATAAATATTATCAGTGCTTCAGCTCCCGATAACCGCAACATGGTACTCTTCCCTGAAAAAATAAACGGTAAGTATGTTCGTCTTGAAAGACCGTTCCCCGTTTATTCAAGAGGCGGTAAGGACAGATTTGACCTTTGGCTTTCAACTTCGCCTGACCTCATTTTCTGGGGTGAAACCGAGCTTGTTCTTGCTGTTGAAGATGTTCCTTATGCTAATGATAAAATCGGTCCTGCGTCACCGCCCGTTAAAACTAACAAGGGTTGGCTTACACTTTTTCATGCGGTAGATAAAGATGAAAGCAGAGGCAAAAACGGTTGGGAAACAGCATGGAAGAAAAGATACTGTGCGGGAATTATGCTTCTTGACCTGAAAGACCCGACAAAAATCGTAGGAATGAGCAAGCTTCCGCTTATCGCTCCCGAAACTTATCATGAAACACAGACAGGTTTTCGCCAGCATGTGATTTTCCCCGGCGGTATGATTTTAGAAGACGACGGCGAGGTAAAAATTTATTACGGTGCATCAGATACAGTTGAATGTCTTGCTACTGCAAGTGTGGAGGACTTGATTGCACTTTGTACGGAGAGTCGCAAATAAAGTAAAAACAAATTTTTTTTACGGAACTTATCAAAGGGTTGGTTTCTGTTTTCTTACTCTTAAAGAAATATATTCATAGACGGCATATCATTGTGGGAATATGAATGATTGCCGAGTTCCATATATTTTCTGCACTTCTTCCATGTAATCATCATCCCAAGAACCAAAAAGAAAGAATGTTGCTTTGACATTATATTTGTCAAGTGTTGTAAGAATTGATTCAATATCTGAATTGCCTACTGCACAGTTAAAAGTCACCGCAACCTTGTTTTCAGGAGTATCAACATTGTAAAACGGTATCATCCTTGCTTCACCCGATACCGCATCAGATAACGTGTGTGCAGTTAAAAATATTCCGAAAACAACGGCAAGGAGCACCAGCATTGTAATTATAACGGACTTTAATTTAACAGATAAAATCTTCATATAAACACCTCAGTAATTTATATGAAATATTTGTGAATGTATGAAAAAAGCAGGGGTTATTCCCTGCTTTTGTTATGGTTTATACCCTTGTTTCAGCTCAAAAACAAGTTCACCGCCGTTTGTGATTTCCTCATAAGTCAGATAGCATTTTTTCACTTCCGTGCCGTTTAATTTAACTGACTTGATATACGGGAAATCTAACGGATTCTTGTCACATCTGATTTTAAGTGTATCTGAAACACTGCAGGAATGGAAGCTTTTATCAAGCTTTATTTCGGCATCCTTGAAAAGGGGAGTGTTCAGGTAGTATTTCGGGTCGGCTGGGCAAACCTGAGCAAAGCCCAATGCGGAAAGCACGTACCATGCAGAAAGCTGCCCCACATCTTCATTACCGCAGAAACCGTATGCACCTGTGCGATAAGCCTCCTTCTGAACACGACGGGTCCAGTACTGCGTTCTTTCGGGAAGACCGAGAATGCTGAAATAGTGGGTTATATTGTGACAAGGCTCATTTGAATGGTTGTAATCGTCATTCCAGAGGCTCTTAAGGTCTGCTCTTTCAAAGAATTCTTCGAGAAGTTCAATGGTTCTTTCTTCACCGAAAAGTCTGCTCAGACCCTCTACATCGTAAGGCACAAACCATGACTGCTGAAAAATATTGCTTTCCACGGTGCCGTCGTCATCGTAACGGTCTGCTTCATATACGAATTCACCGTCATCCTTACGGGGAGCCATAAACTGTAATGACTTATTGTAATTTTCATAATAACGGCTTGCTCTGTCAGCAAAAAACTGAGCATCTTCCGTTTTGCCCGTAAACTCTGCAAGCTTCTGCATAGTGTAATCTGCCAGTAAATATTCAAGTGTATCACTAAGCTTTTCGGGTACATAACAATCATCAATATATTGTTTACAGTCAGGTCTTATAGTGTGAAAATCCTTTCCGTCAAGCTCTTTTGCACAGACACTTGATGCTTTTGATACCTTGTATGCCTTTTCAAGGTCATAAGGATAAATCCCTTTTGTAATTGCATCAGCAACAACAATAAGACCGGGGTCTCCGACCATACAGCCTGCATTAATGCCCATAAGCTCCCACCTGGGGAATGAGGAATTATTAAGCTCTGCAATCTTAAGCAAAGAATTGATTTCGTCACGGACCATATCGGGACGGATAATGCTAAGAAGCGGAAACTCACTTCTGTAAACATCCCAACCGCTGAAAACAGTTCGCTGCTTGTAATCGGTGTTTTCAAATATTTCGTGATTTATGGTGTATCTGCCGTCAACATCAGCCATTGTACGTGGGTCAAGAAGAACATGATATAAACATGTGTAGAAGAGCTTCAGGTCAATTTCATCAGTACCCGAAACGCTTACACAGGAGAATACTTCTTCCCATTTTGCAAGGGCATTTTCTGCTGTTGTGTCAAAATCTGCATTCTCACATTCTGCAGAGAAATTCTTTCTTGCTCCCTCAATATCGACATAGGAAACGGCACATTTTATTGTAACGGGCTCTTTGATATCCTTTGAAAAATCAAGGAATAGTCCTAAATCCTCACCCTCGGATGATTCGGTAAATTCTTCACTTTCAAAAAATCTCTTGTTTGTAAAGGGGTGTGAAAACTCCATTACAAAGTAAAAATCATAAAATATTCCGCCGTGACCGTGACCGAAGCCACCGCCTGCGGGTGTGCATTTTATATGCCCTTCTATTCTTCTGTCATTTATAATATCAATTTTCTGATAATCAGCCTTGCCGCCGATTCTTCTGCTTAAATTGAGAATGATTTTCTTGTCTGCATCTGCAGAATAAGTGAATCTGAGAAAACCTGCATGTTCATTCGTTGTGCATTCAGCCTTAACATTATATCTGTCGAGCATAACAGAGTAATATCCTGCACGGGTCTTCTCGTTTTCGTGAGAAAACTCAGATTTCCAGCCGATTGTCCCCTTTGTAAACGGTACTTCTTCATTACTGCCGCTGCGAAGGTCTGTATCTTCCGTAACGGGCATAACCTGAAGATTGCCGAGGTCACCGTACCAACCTATGCCGCTCATATGATTGAAGCTGAAGCCCTCAATTGTATTGTGGCAGTAGTTGTAACCGCTGCCGTTATCACCGCCGCTTACTGTATCCGGAGAAAGCTGAACCATTCCTCCCGGCACACAAGCACCGGGGTATGTTTTTCCTCCGCCGTGGGATTTTTCAATCTGACCGTCTCCGACGGTACCGATCATTGTATCAACATATAATGCTTTATTCATAAATAATTCTCCGTTAAATCTTATATTGTAATGTTGGATTTTACTCTATATTATCACATCAAAGAAAAAATGTCCATAAAAGCAATGCAGATATTTTTGTATGGGCAGAATATTTTCATAGTTCATTGACAGCATATCATTGTGAGAATATGTATGATTACTTATCTCATACCCTGCATCATAAATTTTCTGCACTTCTTCTGGGTAATCATCTGCCCATGAGCCTAAAAGAAAGAATGTCACTTTGATATTGTACTTATCAAGTGTTGCAAGAATTGAATCAATATCCGAATTGACCACAGCACAGTTAAAAGTCAATGCAACCTTGTTTTCAGGTGTGTCAACATTGTATATAGGTATCATTCTTGTCTCTGCAGATACTGCATCAGACAAAGTACTTGCCGTAAAAAATATCCCTAATACAACTACAATAATGACAAATGCTGTAATAATAAAACGGTCACCGTACACCTGCGATGACCGTTCATTGACAATTAGCCAATATCCTGTTCACTGAATTCTTTTGCCTTTTTAAAAAGTTCAGTTCTGTTCGTTATATCAAGTTTTTTGAAGATATTTGCTGTGTGTTTTTTTATTGTGCTTTCAGTAACAAACAGTTTCTGCGCAATATCTTTACGCTTTTCATTTTCAAGAATTAACCTGAGCACTTCTTTTTCTCTTTGAGAAAGAGTTTCTACATCTTTCCAATTGCTGAGAATATTATCAATCTGACTGCTGTTGAATGATTTTATCACTTCTGTTTCAACAATTTCCGCCGTTATAGGTTCGGATTCCTCTGCAATTTTCTGAGTGTCAGCAAGTCCGTAATCTTGCAATATTCCGTAAAGAAACAGAATCAGACCTTCTGTTACGATATATGAGATTGAGAGAAATTCAAAACCTGCATTTATCATATTTTCAACAAGCCAAATTGCAATATTTCCGATAACTACAAATGCAAGAAAAACAGAGTGCTTTATTGAAATTACGGTTTTCTTTATTGCAGTGTAAATAATAATCCCGACCATTGCCGCAAAATATGCAAACAGATAGATTTTGTAAAGCCCGTGAAGAGGTCCGTATTCTTTAATAAGAACTGCCGCACCGTCAACAAAATCAATCGTGACATTTTTATAATAAATCGGTAGCCAGCCGCCGCTTGCGGCAATAAAAAGCATGGCTGAATTTAAAATAATCAATATTTTCGGAATAAATTTAGGATAATTGAATCTTGACAGATTCATTATCATCATAAGCATAAAGAATGGCAGAAAAACACTTCCAAGGTAGGCAATTCTGTTTGCCCACAATGCGGTATTAAGAGTTTTTGAGGCTGACAGGAAAAAATATCCCACATTGCAAACAGCAACCGAAACAAACAAGAGCATAAGCCATATATCTCGTTTTCGGTCAACATAAAAATATACAATTGTCATAAGAATTGCAACAATTGTAGTAATGCTGTAAAGAGTTGTCATGTTATTCCTCCTTATCCGTAATATCAAGCTCTATCCCGTTACGGATACAGAATGAATAAAATTTTCCCAGCATTGCAATCTGCGGTGTGCGGTTTTCGCGTTTCCATCGGCTTATTGTGGCATATGATATTCCTATTTCTTCTGCAAGCTCTGTCTGTGTTAATTGCAATAACATGCGTATATATTTAACCTGTTCCCGGAAAGGCATTTTTTTAACTTCAAGTTTCATATCATAACCTCAAAATTATATATATCATAATATAGCATAATTTGAACTTTATGTCAAATCTTTATGCCTTTGTGCAACATTAACAATTGAAGTGTCGAATTTTTGACATGGTAGCCCTGAAGGTAGCCCTTTTTAGACAAAAGTAGCCTTTCGGGCTACTTATTTTTATGCTTTTGAAGCAGTACAATTTAATTGTAAATTAACCAGAAGGAGGTTTTGCAATGCTCAAAGCAGTTACGAAAAGATTTGCTGATAAGTCAACAATCAAACAGTTTGAATTTGAATTTTATTGTGATTGCTGTGGCAAACCGATAAAAACAGAAGTTCACGAATTTGTAACAGGGTTCAAGGACAAAGTTTTTTTAAATCCCGATGAACGGGAGGCACGAGCCATTATTTATGCAAGTGACCACGGTAAGGCTTATGAACGTGCTAATAATGAGGCACGTCTTGAACTGAACAAGTGTGAAATATGCGGAAATATGGTGTGTGAGGATTGTACTGTTTACGGAGAAAATCTGAATGGCGGAGTTTGTTGTAAAACTTGTGCCGAAAAACAGAATTAAAAAGGAGATTTCAGGTATGAAAAAATTTATTTCTTTACTTATTTCAGTAATTATGATTCTCGGCATAATGCCTCTTACTTCATTTGCCGCAACAGAAATTTCTATTGTTCAGATAGGCGATATCGCTTTGCCTGTTGCAGGGCAGACACCTGATTATGTTGCCACATACGGCAGCGGTTACAATTTCACCACAGAGTTTGATGCCGGTGACGCACATTACGGTATCATATGGATTGATACGACTGACAGTGACAAAACGATGACATCTGAGGACGTTTTTGTTGCAGGTCATGTTTACAGGGTTTCCGTTATCGTGGCTGCACAACCCGGTTACAGCTTCAGTAAATATGATAACTATACTTCATCGGTTTTTGGTCGTATTAACGGAAAAACATCCAGTGTTTATGTTATATCAGGATACAACGCAGGTGAGTATATTGGTATTACCTATACTTTTGAAGCCTGTGCGTACAACATTGTTACAAGTGTTGCAGTTACAGACCTCAATATTCCCGCATCGGGTGAAACACTTGATTTTACTGCTCTTCCTAAGGACGATTCTTATGTGATAAATTCTGTTTCATGGAAAGACCTCACGACAAATCAGAATATGACAACAGGTTCGGTTGCTGTTGCAGGTCATAAATATGAGGTTGAAATTTTCATCCGTGTAAAAGACGGGTGCAAGCTTAAGGTTGACCGTGACGGTTGTCCCGATGTAGCGGCTAAAATCGGTACATATAATGCGAATGTAATTTCCGCTGTTTCAGATATTGTTGTCGGCATTACGGATACGTATCTCGTTCCTGATGATATAACAACGGTTACTGTTTCGGGAATTGATGCTCCCGTTACAGGTGCAACACCTGATACAACAGCTACCTGCGGTTCAGGTTATACAATTTCTGAAATTGTATGGGTTGACACAACGGGTGAATACAAAGACTGGGTTTATAATGTAACAGAGTTTGAAGCTGAAAGAGAATATACAGTTCAGATAACTCTCAATACAATAGGCAATTACAGATTTGTAATGGACGGACCATATAACGACGTGTCCGGAAAAATCAACAATAATACAGCAATAGTTTACGGTTCAAATTCATCAACGGAAGTTGCAATCGGCTATGAATTCCCCGTAACGGAAAAACCTGCACCGACAATAATTCCCTCGGTTTACGTAAACGGTATTGATGCTCCCGTCGTCGGTAATGCTCCCGATACAGAGGGTACCTGTGGTGAGGGTTATGAAATAACAGAAATAATCTGGGTTGATACAACAGGCGAATACAAAGACCACATTTTCGGCATTACAGAGTTTGAAGCTGAAAGAGAATACACCGTTCAGATCACTCTTGCAGTCAAAGACGGATATGAATTCTCATCAGACGGATACTATAACGATGTTACAGGCGAAATCAATATGGAGCCTGCAATTGAATACGGTACGTATTCTGTTACGGAAATGACTATCGGTTATGAATTCCCCGCAGTAGAGGCTCCTGCACATACACATGAATATTCAACAGTTGTAACAGCTCCCACATGTACTGAAAAGGGCTACACAACATATACATGTGCTTGCGGTGATACATACAAGGGAGATGAAAAAGCTGCAACAGGGCATAAAGCTGTAGTTATCCCCGGTAAAGCCGCAACTGAAAAAGAGACAGGTCTTACAGACGGTGAAAAGTGCTCAGTATGTAACACAATTCTCAAGAAACAGGAAGTTATCCCCGTGATTGCAAAGCCTGCAGAGGACATTCTTCTCGGTGACGTAAACAAGGACGGCAAGATCACAGCTGCAGACGCGCGTCTTGCTCTTCGTATGTCAGCTAAGCTTGAACCCGTAACAGAATATGCACTCAAAGCTGCAGACTGGGACGGAAATGGCAAGATCACAGCTGCAGACGCAAGAAAGATTCTTCGTAAATCAGCAAAACTTGAATAATTTTTTGTAAAACACGAAAGGAGCAACAGATATGGGACTTATTAAAGCAGGCGTAGGAGCACTCGGTGGTGTTCTTGCTGACCAATGGAAAGAATTTTTCTATTGTGATTCAATAGACAAGGATGTAATGGTGGTGAAAGGAACAAAGCGTGTAGGCGGACGTTCCACAAACACAAAAGGAAGCGACAATATCATTTCAAACGGTTCAGGCATCGCAGTTGCTGACGGACAATGTATGATTATTGTTGAACAGGGTAAAATTGTTGAAATCTGTGCAGAACCCGGTGAGTTCACTTATGATGCATCAACTGAGCCAAGTATTTTTTCAGGTAAACTCGGTGACAGCATAAAAGAATCTTTCAGGACAATCGGTAAACGTTTTGCATATGGTGGCGACACGGGAAAAGACCAGAGAGTTTATTATTTCAACACAAAAGAGCTTGTTGGCAATATGTTTGGTACACCAAATCCCGTTCCGTTCAGAGTTGTTGACAGAAATATCGGATTGGACATTGATATTTCAGTTCGTTGTAACGGTACATATTCATATAAAATCAGTAACCCGATTTTGTTCTACACAAATGTATGCGGGAATGTTGAAAGAGAATACACAAGAGAAGAGATTGATACTCAATTAAAGTCAGAATTTTTAAATGCTTTACAACCTGCATTTGCAAAGATTTCTGATATGGGAATCCGTTACAGTGCATTACCCGGTCATACAATGGAACTGTCCGATGCAATGAACGATGTTCTTACTGAAAAATGGGTAAATCTTCGTGGCCTTTCAGTAGTGTCTGTTGCAATCAATTCAATTACAGCACCTAAAGAAGACGAAGATATGATTAAACAGCTTCAGAGGAATGCTGTTATGCGTGACCCGACAATGGCTGCTGCAACTCTCGTTGGTGCTCAGGCTCAGGCTATGCAGGATGCTGCAAAGAATGAAGCAGGTGCAATGACAGGCTTTATGGGTATGGGTATGGCGATGAATGCAGGTGGCGGCATGAATGCACAGAACCTTTTTGCTATGGGACAGCAACAAGCTCCGCAGCAAGCACCTGTACAGAATGGTTGGAATTGTTCTTGTGGTAATACAGTTTCAGGCAATTTCTGCCCTAACTGCGGTGCCAAGAAACCTGAACCTAAACCTGCGGGAGATAGCTGGAAATGCTCTTGCGGTGCAAAAGCAACCGGAAAATTCTGTCCGGAATGTGGCTCACCCAAGCCTGCTGATGAGGGGTGGACCTGTTCCTGCGGTGCAGTTAATAAGGGTAAGTTCTGTCAGAACTGCGGAAGCAAAAAGCCCGCAGGTGCACCGCTTTATCAGTGCGACAAGTGTGGCTGGAAACCCGAAGACCCTAACAATGTTCCGAGGTTCTGTCCCGAATGCGGTGACAGATTTGACGAAAACGATATTAAATAACAAAGGAGATTTTACCATGGGACTTTTTGATAAGAAATATTGTGATATATGCGGTGATAAAATAGGACTGCTCGGCAACAGAAAACTTGAAAACGGTAATATGTGCAAGGACTGTGCAAAGAAGCTTTCACCATTCTTCAGCGAAAGAAGAAGCTCATCAGTTGAAGAAATCAAACAGCAGCTCGCTTACAGAGAGCAGAATAAACAGATACTTGCATCTTTTTCACCTATGTTTACATTTGGTGACAGTGATAAAGTTTATATTGACCCTATGAAGGCAAGTTTTGTTGTTTCACACCGAAATCCCGGCAGTTGGAGTGATGAGAATCCTGATGTTATCCCACTTTCAAGTGTTATGAGTTGTAACATGAGAGTAGAAGAGGACAGAGATGAAATCTATACACAGGGTAAAGACGGTCAGCAGGTAAGCTACAATCCGCCAAGATATAAGTTCAGCTATGATTTTTATGTTGATATAAATGTGAATAATCCGTATTTTGATGAAATCAATGTAAAGCTTAATTCCTCAAGTGTTGAGGGGGTAGGTACAATGGAATATAACCGCTATCAGCAGGATGCACAGCAGATTATCAATAATCTTATGCAGAACAGAGGTAACACTCCCAATATGGGCGGTATGAATATGGGTATGAACAACGGTATGGGGATGAATCAGGGCTATGCTCCTGCAGGTGCTTACGGTCAGCCAAATCCTTATGCTCAGCAGAATGCATATAATCAGCCGATGAACAACGGATATGCTCCTGCTAACGGATATAATCAGGCAATGAATAACGGTTATAACCAGCCTATGAATCAGGGCTACAATCAGCAGGCTGCCTACGGTCAACAACCCGTATCACAGGCTTGGGTATGTCCCGCTTGTAACGCAACAAACGAAGGCGGTGCATTCTGCACCTGCTGCGGAACCCCCAGACAGAGATGAGCAGAATGAAAACCGCAGTCATTATTATTGTGATTGCAGCATTAGTTGCCGCAACGGTAATCGGAGTGTGGTATTACAAGACGAAGTTTTACGTACCCGATAAAGACGGTATGGTGTATTCTTCAACAGACACAAACAATCAGGGAGATGATTAACCTTGTCAACAATTCTTGAACAGAAATGTCCGTGTTGCGGCGGTGCGGTTGAGTTCAATATAGGTGCGCAAAAGCTGAAATGTCCATTCTGCGACACCGAATTTGATATTACCGCGATGCCCGAGGATACGGCAAATCAGGTTGAACAGATAAACTGGAATTCGCAGGGCTCACAATGGAATGCAGGAGAAGCAGACGGAATGAGTGTTTATGCCTGTAATTCCTGCGGAGGAGAAATCGTTACAGATGCAACAACGGGTGCAACAAGCTGTCCCTATTGCGGCAAACAGGTGGTAATGAAAGGTCAGTTTTCAGGTGCATTGAAGCCCGATGTTGTTATACCTTTCAAGCTCGATAAAAAAGCGGCAAAAGCTGCTCTTAAAAAACATATTTCAACAAAGAAATTTGTTCCGAAAGCATTTCTTTCC
>JAZSPR010000011.1:0-7444 GCA_045537555.1 Acutalibacteraceae bacterium
TATTAAGTTTATTAATTATGATTGTTTTTTCAGGTTTTTGAGTGCTATCAGCATAATGAAAACCTTTATTTTTCGTGTTTTATGCGGTCTGCACTTTTTTTACATCCCCTTCTTCTTATTTAAGCTGCGGGATTAAATATAAAATTCTTAAAGAGATTAATTATAATAAGAACAATTTTCATAACAAGAGCAAAGATTCCGTTTTCTGCAACAGTTTCAACTTTTGCATCTGAAAGCTGACCGCTGTAATTATCTGTTACGCTGAAAGCTTCTGTCTTTGTTTTTGTCTTGATATAATTATCACTCTCGATATATGTAAGAGTGATTTCACCGTAACCGACTGTCTTTGTGTCTACTGTTACGGTAAACTTCTCACCCGGAGCAAGGTTTACGGGGACGGGAATATCTGTACTGCCGTTCACACCCTTGATTTCAACGTTTTCAACGAGCATTGTGTTTTCTTTTGAAACATTTTCAATAACAAGCTGACCTTTGCCGTTTACAACTTCATACATGCTGTTTGTTGAAGAGAAATACATATAAAGGTCGCTGTTGCTGTCATTACTGAGCATAAACTGAGGATACTTTGCACTGCTCCATGCATCCTTGAGAGTATCTGTATAGAAAAGCGTTTCCAGAAGTCCGAGTGAATTGGGAGCCCATTCAATCATACCGTGCCAGAGACCGTCTATAATCCATGTTCTTTCGGGGATATATCCGCATGAAAGGTCAACTGTTCTGTCGGGAGAAATGCAGTTTTTACCGTTATCGACTTTCTGAACGTAATTTGCAGGGAAAGGTGTTCCGTCGGGTGAGCAGTAAGCACCGCATGATGTTGAAAGGTCAACGATACCGTCTGAAAGAGCTTTTGTTGAAGTTACAAGGTCAATACCCGTATGAGAAATAATTGAAACTTCAATACCGTATTTCGCGGCTTTTTCAAATGTTCCCTTTACGTCTGCCATATAGCCTTTTCTGACTTTATCAGCTTCTGCGAGCAACTTTTCATTACCGGGGTTTGAAAAATAATCTTTTACAACTCTGTCATATTCTTCAGGGATAATCATTTCAATATATGCAGGGGAATCTTTCGCAATGGGGTAAATAAGGTCCTTTGCCGCATAGTCAATCACACCGTGAATATCAAAATCAGACGGAATCATACGGAGAATTGATATAAGTTCCGAAATATCTGTTTCAATGTGAAGAATACCTTCAAGAAGGTCGAGGATGCTTTCAAAATCAAGCTTTATCACTTCATCAGCAGGGGCGAGAAGGTCTGAAACGAAGTTTGACCCCTCAACAATAGGATTATCAAAAACAAGGTCTTCAACCTGAGCTTTTTCTGAGTATTTGTAAAGATACTGTGCAACTGCAACACTACCCTGGCTCAGACAGTAAATATCAACTCTGTCGTGACCTGTATATTCGAGCACATCTTCAATATATCCGTCAAGAAGGTCGGCAATCATATCGCCTGAAAGACGCCAGTCATACATAAAATTAAAAATATGGTCGTCACCGATTTTCTTGCCGATGCGTTCCATATCAAGGAAATCAGAGCCTGTGTAAGGCACATATTTAAGAGCATCGTTCTTTTTGAAGCCTGCAAGACATGTGTCTTCAACTGTTTCATAAACGGGACGCAGATTGTAATATGATGTTCCGTCAGGATTCATTCTGATAGGCTCAATAAGGTCAACGAGAAGTGCCTTCACAAAGTCAAGAGGAGCCTCCGTATTGAATTTACCTATGTTACGTATTACAGCACTCGTAATGCATGTTGCGTCAAAGGGGAATGCAACCTCTTCCGTTCCGTCATCATTGACTTTTATAAGTGTTGTTGCACCGAAGCCCGACACCATAACCATGGGGGTGTGCCCGCAATCGCATTTATCAGCCGCAAAAACGCCGATAACACTCATCGAAGAAACTGCAATAAGCATTGATAACACAAAACTTAAAATTGCTCTTGTTGTCTTTTTCATTACAATCGCTCCTAAAAAAGCAGAGTTAATTTATTATAAACCATATTCAAACAAATTACAATGCCGTAAAAGAAAATAAAAAAAGAAATAACCCTCAACTGCTTTTCGCTTTCCTGCAGTTGAGGGTTATTTCTGATCATTCTTTGTATCGAGCATCATTTTGTGTACCTGCTCTTTCTATAGATTTTTTGATGTCTGTTTTTTCAGGAACTTTTTTACTGATAAAGATTTTTCAAGTTTGTTTTGTTTGTTTTTTTGTTTGTAAATTTATTCCTTTTACTGAGAAGCACTTTTTTGTTTTGTTCCCTTTTTTCTCAGACATCTTTTCGGCTCCGGTACTCTTTTTTTATTTCGTCATTTTGTTTTCCCAAAGCCTTCAGGAGTTTTACCTGTACATTGGTATCACCTCTCTGTGTCTATATAATAACACAGCAAAATTTATTTTTCAAGATGTAATTTTGTACAAAGTTAACTAAATTTATTTGTTTAAAGAGTAGATTTTGTATATAGTGTTATTAAAATGTGTTGACTTACGATAAAAATTGTGTTATTATAAATGTGTTGGGGCTCAAATGAGCTCCTTCTTTTTTTATTTATTCAGAAGCCATATCCCGAAATTGAGATACCCCGCAAAAGTCACCCATGCAGCATAGGGAATCTGCAGATACGCCGCAGTTTTATTGATTCTGTAATACTTCACAATTGTCAGAATAATAAGGGCAAGAAGCACAAGAAGCCACACAAAGGCAAACAGAAATGCCCTGAGATTGAAGAAAATAATGCTCCAGAAGAAATTGAAGAAAAGACTTACACCGTAAACATAAAGTGCCTCACGTCTTCTTGCAAGCGGAGAAATGTGTGTCGTCAGCACCATAGCGGCACTTATCCCCATAAGAACAAAAAGCACCGTCCACACAACGGGAAAAAGAAATGAGGGCGGTGACAGAGGCGGAGTGCTGATTTCTTCGTAAATATTCATATTTCCCCTCGTCAGAAGGGCGGAAACAATCCCCACACCCAAAGAAATTGCAACGGAGATTATGTAAATCCGTGTCTGTTTTTTCATAGAAATTCACCTCTTTAATTTCTATGCAATTTTTTTCATTTTCAACACACAAAGTACACATCTGTGTTATAATATAAGCATGAAAGAGGTGGTAACTGTGTATAAAATACTCGTCTGCGATGATGAAATAAAAATCAGGGAAACATTTTCTGATTATCTTTCTGCAAAAGGATTTGATGTCACACTTGCAGGGAACGGTGAAGAAGCCGTCAGAAAAACTCAGGAAAACAACTTCGACCTTATCATTCTCGATGTGATGATGCCCGTTATGGACGGTCTTGAAGCCTGTAAAACAATAAGAAAAACAACAGACACACCCATCCTCTTTTTATCTGCCCTCGGTGAAGAGCAGGACATCCTTGACGGATTCAGAAACGGCTGTGATGACTACATAGTAAAGCCGTTTCCTATGTCTGTCCTTACACAGAAATGCAATGTGATGATTTCACGGTACAAGGGTAATTCATTGCAGAATGAACTTTCACTTTACGGTATTCATCTTGACAAAAGAACCCGTCATGTGGCGGTTGATAACAACAAAATTGAACTGTCAAACAAAACTTTTCTCCTTTTGCAGTTGCTTATGGAGAACAACGGCACGGTACTGACACGTGAACAGATTCTCACAAAAATATGGGGCTGGGATTTTGACGGCGACGAAAGAGTTGTTGACACTCATATCAAAAAATTAAGAAAAGCACTCGGAGAAAAAGCGATACACATAAAAACAGTTATTGGCGGAGGTTACTCATTCAGAGAGGGGTGACGGTATGACAAAACGAAAAATGAAATGTCTGATTCTGACTGGAATTCTTGTTCTGTTCTTCTGTGCGACACTTATGAATTACTGGAGTGCCGATGAATATGTTGAGCAGGATATGAACAGTTTCTGGTCATCTACTGCGGCAAATGAATTTCTTCACGAATATTTTGAAGGCAAAAACTGTGACACGGTGGAACTTCACAGAAAGCTGACATACGGTTATAATCCCGTATATGCAACCTTTGTTAAGCCTGCCTTTGCTTTTGCAATGATCGATAAAGACAAGAATGTTATTTTCAGAAGTGAAAGCGGTATATGGTGGACAGATTTCGACAACAGAAGTGACGGTTTCAGTTATGTTTCAATTGAAGAATACATGACTCCCGAATTAAAAAAAGAATTTATCCGTTTTGAAAAGAAAGCAGATAACAGAAGTCTTCTGCCCGTAAGCCTTGAACTTCACTTCGACGGCGAAAAATATCACCCTGTTTCAATAACTCTTGATAACCAGAGAAACGATGTCCGCAAATTTACATTTACAGATTTAAAAGTAACAGAAACCGTATATGATAAAAATCATTCAATACGATTTTACCTTTACGATATAAAGGAATCCGGCATTGACCATACTTATTACAAAACGGTGAATGAAGAACTTGACAAAACAATTGAAGAATTCAGATTTGATGACTTTGAAGGCGGAGGCGGTACATCAGGTCAGGGAATTATACAATGGACATCACGATACGATGATCATGCATATTTCTTTCTTGCCAAATACAACACTTTTTACGAAGTAATCACATCCGATATGTTCATAATTCTTACGCAGTTTATGTCTGTTTTATTTGCTGTTGTCACGGCAATCATACTTGGTGTTGCATCAAAACTCTATGACAGGCAGAAAAGCCTTGAACAGTCAAAACGAGCTTTTATTTCTGCAGCGGCACACGAACTGAAAACTCCCCTTGCCGTTATTCAGAATCAATGCGAATGCGTTATTGAAAACATCAATCCCGAAAAGAATTCTGAATATGTAAAATCCGTCTATGACGAAGCACTCAGGATGAATTCAATCGTTATGAGCCTTCTTACATTCAACAGGATTTCAGACCTTACGGAAGTTAAGAAAGAGAAATGCAATCTGAGTCAGCTTGTACGAGAAGAAATCACAAAATACGAAAATTTTGCTCAGTCAAAAGGTGCAGAAATCAAAGAAGAAATCGAGGATGATATTTTTACGGATTGCAATTCGGAACTTATTGCAATTGCTGTTGACAATTACCTTTCAAATGCCGTAAAATACGCAACGGGTGAGAAAAATATCACGGTAACACTTAAAAAAGATTCAAGAGGCTTTATTTTCTGTGTTTACAATGACTTTGACGGTGAAATGCCCTCTGCCGACATGTGGAACATTTTCACAAGAGCTGACAAAGCCCGTAACAGCGCCGACAATTCAACGGGAATGGGTCTGCCCGTGAACAAAAAGATTTTTGAACTGCATAATTACCGTTATTCCTACAGAAAAACAAAAGACGGAATTGTTTTCAGTTTTCAGAATTAAACAAGCAAAAACGGAAGTCACATGACTTCCGTTTGGTTTTTTAAATCAGAATTTGTCGAGGTCCCCTCGACAAATTCTTTAATGAGTAATTAGTAATGATTAATGAGTAATGAATGAAAGGGCTACGCCCTTTAAATCCCATTATAGAGCGAAGCGGAACATAAGTCGCTTGCGACTTCCGACATTACTCATTACTCACTACTCATTGCTCATTTTTGTCGGGCACAGCCCGACAAATTATTGTTTATCAATGCATTTATGTTATTATAACATATACAAAACTGTTTTGCATCAGTTTTTTGTAAATTTTTTATTATTCTTCGGTTATACCGAGAATTGAATCTGCTGCAAGGGAGTCTGCCGCATCGATATTCTTAAGTTTTTTCTGAATAAGTTCGTTTCTCTTTGTTGCCTCATCAAGTGAAGTACCTGCTTCGTCAATCTTCTTTCTGACCTTTGATAGCACGGTATCAAAAGTCTCGTACTGCTTTTTAATAGCACCGAGAAGTTCTTTAATTTCGTTTGCCTTTTCGTTGACAGCCATTGTGCGAAGTCCCATTGCAACCGAATTGAGAAGTGCCGTGATTGTTGTGGGACCTGCAATCATAACGCTGTATTCATTCTGAATTTTTTCAAAAAGTCCCGATTTTGATGAAGCAATTTCCGCATAAAGTCCCTCGGTTGCGAGATACATGATTGCAAAAGGAGTGGTTTCGGGAACTGATATGTATTTTGAAACAGCCTTTGCTTCGTCAAGGACTCTTCTTTCGAGAGCCTTTCTTGCCTCTGCAACTGCAACGGCATCTGCAGAATCTGCGGCGGTACACAGCCTTGCATAGTCCTCCATGGGGAATTTTGAGTCAATGGGAAGATATGTGATTTTCTTGCTGTCGTCACCTGACGGAAGCTTGACCGCAAACTCGACAAAATCCTTGCTTCCCTCGGGTTTGAAGTTCTTTACATACATATTGGGAACGGTCTGGTCAAGAATTCCTTCAAGCAGATATTCTGCCCATGTGCCTCTCGCTTTGACATTTGTAAGAACACGGTTAAGAGAAGAAACATTCTGAGTGATACCGCCCGAAAGCTCCTTCATTTCACCGAGAGAAGAATAAAGTTTTTCAAGCTGTTCCGAAACCGTTTTAAACGAAGAATCAAGCCTTGTTGTGAGAGTTGAAGTGAGTTTTTCATCAACCGTTGCTCTCATTTCTTCAAGTTTCTTTTCATTTTTTTCTGTCATTCTTTCAATTGAAGAGTTAAGAGTTGCAATGATTTTTTCATTCTGCTGAGCATTCGCATTACGGATTTCAGAAAGCGATTCATTTACAGATGAAGTGATTTTGTGCTGCATATTCAGATTCTTTTCACTCATATCGGCAATTTTACCGCCGATATTATTCATCATCTGAATGTTTTCCTGCCTGTTGTGAGCCATTTCGTTTGAAACGGTCGAAGAAAGAGTATCAATTTTACTTTCAAGCACCGCATTGTTATTGGTGTCGGAAGGTTTTGCGCCTTTTCTTGCAGAAATGAATGCAAGAAGTGAAAAAACAGTTGTCAGTATAACAAAAATAAGAATAATTATATCCATAATAACACCTCACGAATGATTATAACAGATTGAATTAAAAAAGTTAAGAGATTTTATAAAAAAATATATAAGGGTATGGAAATGGGAAAAATAATCTGTTATAATGTAGACAATAATTTGTCGAGGTCTTATAAATTCGCAATTTGAAATGCTCAATTCGCAATTTCGGAACACCTGACGGTGTTGATTATATTAAAATTGCGTGATAAATCAAGTCCGATTTTAACACAAACATATTTCGTAGGGACCGATGCCCACATCGGTCCGATTGCGTAATGTAATGGAGCAATAAAGTCGGATCGTAGCCATGTCGTTCTGTGAGCCAAGGAGTTGAAAGGCAGAGTTGTCTTCCTAAGACCGCTTGGCCTCCGACTTTATTAAAATTGCGTGATAAATCAAGTCCGATTTTAACACAAACATATTTCGTAGGGACCGATGCCCACATCGGTCCGATTGCGTAATGTAATGG
>JAZSPR010000025.1:0-101526 GCA_045537555.1 Acutalibacteraceae bacterium
AAATCAGAATTTGTCGAGGTCCCCTCGACAAATTCTTGAAAGAATAAATAATAATGAATAAAGAATAATGTTGGAAGGGGCAAGCCCCTTAAACCCCATTTATATAATCAAAGCCCGCAGGGCTTCCGATTTTATTATTTATTATTTCTTCTTTATTCTTTTTGCCGGACTTCAGCCCCACAAATTATTGTTTGTTAAATGACACCGGTTTACTTTCACCCGTCGCAAAAGCATCCGGTCCGGGGTCTGACATTGAAAAATACATCTTTGCGGCTTTTGTTGTGCCGAAATCCCTGTTAGAGCCTGAATTTTGTACCTTATTGAATGCATCACGGAACATCTGATTGTGTGCTTCTTCACGGTTTAAGAGGAAATCAATTGTTTCACGCACTTTTTTGTCATCAATCTGACGGTAAAGGTATTCATAAACCACCTTTGCACGCTGTTCCGAGGCAATATTGCTCAGAAGATCTGCACATAAATCACCCGTAACGGTCACATAATCGCCTGTCCATGAATATCCCGATGCATTGATAAGTCCCGGGTTGAGTCCGAGCAGTACATGTGACTGGATTTCTCCCGAGGGTACTTTTTCTGCATTAACATCATGTCCGTTAAGCAGATTGATTGTCTGCGCCACCATTTCCATGTGTCCCAACTCTTCGGCGGCAATATCAAGAAATAAATCCTTGATTTCGGGGTCCTTGATTCTGAAACTCTGAGACATATACTGCATTGCAGCCTTGAGTTCACCGTTACCGCCGCCGAGCTGCTCCTGAAGAAGTGCCGCATATTGAGGATTTGCTCTTTCAACTTCAACAGGATGAAAAAGCATTTTTTCATGTCTGAACATTTTGTTGCCTCCTGATTAATTTTTGTTAAAAGTATTTTCATTTTTTTGCGAAAATATTCATACGATAAAAATAGCTGAGATAATATAAATTTTAAATATAAAAAACTTGACATTAGTTTTATTTTCCTGTATAATATTATAGCATTTAATTTTATCGGGGTGTAGCGCAGTTGGGGACGTGTCCGAAGCGCTGCCGGCGGCAGATGAAGCGAGGACTAAGGAGTGGCGCAACAAGGAGAATCACGAGGTTACGAGTGAGACGACTATGTTGCAACAGGAAGCGCGCCTGCCGCAACATACTTAATATTTCAATTATCGGGGTGTAGCGCAGTTGGTAGCGCGCCTGCTTTGGGAGCAGGATGCCGGGAGTTCGAGTCTCTTCACTCCGACCATTATAAAAGACCTTGCAAATGGCGAAATATAGCCATTTATGAGGTCTTTTGTTTGTTTATTCAAATTTATTTTTTCGTCTAATTACATCATTTTCATGAATATAAACATATAAAATGCAAGTCAAATGCAAGTCAGCAGAAAAAGCGCTCTCAAACAAGAAGGAACAAGAGTGCTTATATAAATACAGACACATCTTTGTCAGTTATATGCAATAAGTCCAATTTAAGACTATAATATTATTTTTACTATATTATTCAAGATCCTTATAATCTATACACTTTGATACAATTCTATTATAAAGATATTCATAAGAATCTGCGTATTTTGGGTTTTTAAATTTATAATAAGCGATTGTCGGGCGTAGTTTGTTATATGTTCTAATAACCGCTATTCCAGATGCTGTTATACCTGTTTTTTTATCATAAAATATCCAAAATGGAAGTTGCTTCTGTTTTAACAACATACCCCAATGCTGATATGCATTTATAAGACAGGCAAGAGTAATACTTGTGTGCTTATCACATTGTTCATCTAAAACAACACCGTGTTCTAAATTATAAACTAATCGCCTACCTTCTATGAAATCTTTATCTCTATCATATGAGAAATACATATTTAATGCGTCAATTTTATTATGATAAAAACTACGGATGCTGACAATCATACCAGATACACCGGTAACAACACCAATAAGACCAATTATTATTGTAAAATAATCTTTAAACATTATGTCTATCCCCCCTTATTATTTTTGATTCGTTTTTCCTCTTCAGTTATGTGTGAATTTATATTCTTAATCAATTCTGAAATTATTAACGCTTTTGATTTTGCTTGCTCCTCTTCCGAAAGTGAATCTGCAACCTTTAAAGCTAATGATATATTCTGTGATAACACTAATTTATTATGATAGCTGCTCATGCTTGAAACTGTTTTATTGTATAAGTAAAAAAACACTGCAGCAATAAATTCGATTATAATTCCTGATGCACTGGTAATAACAGAGGGTGTTGTTTTATCAAGGAACATTGCTGTAATTCCTATACCAATAAGTATTGCACCACCAATTACAATACAAATAGTCACAAAAAAACCACGTTGAGCCTGCTCTCTTGTTTGCAAATAATATTGATCTAAATACTTATAACTCATTTTTATAGAGTTTTCAAATACATCTTCTTTTACTTCTTCTTGTATATTATAAACTTCATAATCATTTATTTTTCTTCTCAATGAATTTTCCTTCAATTCAAAGATTAAATAAAAATATAAGGATACAATACAACCTAAACATAAACCAGAGAGCGCACTAATTATTATTTCATGAATTCGTATAGACCTATGCATTGTTTCCATCAAGTACAAAATAATACCAAAAACTGTAAAACCAAATATGATGATAGGATATATAAATTTACTTTTTTGTATCTTCTCAATATCTTGTAATCTATTTTTTAATCTTCTGTATTCTTGTTCAGATATTATATGAATTGATAAAAAATCTTGCTTAAATTTAATTGTGTTACCAATTACAATATTATCGTCCACTATGGTATCTGTTTTTTTGTTTTTCTTATTAATCATTATTAAACCTTCTTTCTTTTAGTATATTAAGTATAAATAATGATTAATAGTAACAAGTATTTTTATAATATTATAATTTTCAGCAATATACACTATTACAAGTTTTACTATTTGTGTAAAAAAAACAAAAAATTCCCCCACAGTTCGCAATGAACCGTGAGGGAGTAAATTATTTCACCTGCCTCTGGGACACATCAGTCAAATGAGACGAGAGGTGCGGGCAGTCTTATTCATCCTTCCTGAGCTGTTTAACAATCTGATTACCGTAAACTGCAGCGCCGGTGACGAGGATACCCTGGATAGCTGATTCAATTGTCCATCCACCAAGGGCCATTGCACCGACAATGCCGAGGGGAAGAAGAATCAGAGGGATGTACTTATCAGGAATGAATTCAAGTTTTTTCAGGATGAGCCCGATGATGATAAGCACAGGGATGAGAATGATTGCGTTTTCTGTTATGTAAGTGAGTATTTCCATAGCGTTTTCCTTTCTTTTTAACAAACATAAATTACTGAAATATGTTCGTTAGAGTATTTTTTGTTACACGCACCTTTTTCTGAAAGATGCGTGTTATTTTTTATTTATGTGCCAGAATATTCAGATGCTTTTCAAGTTTTTCTTTTGCAACGGGTACGGTATGATTTGCACCGAGCTGTTCAAGGCCGTCAAGACATGCCCGAAGAGCAAAGCAAATGAGAGTGTTTTCCTCTTTTATTGCCTTTATATCTTCATCCTGTTTGTTCTGCTTAAGATACCAACGGTAACAAGCAAAAATCACACCGCAGATTATAGTAAATGCCGAAATAATTTCAGCAATAAGTTTTATAATTTCAACTGTTTCCATTAATCGGTTACCCCCGCAGCTTTCAGAAGTGCAAGACGTGCATCCTGAGCATTAATCACCCCGTCATTATTCACATCTGCATTTTCAGCTGTCTGTCCGTCTGCAGTTTCGAGCTTTGCAGCAATTCTGAGAATCGTTCTTGCATCTGCTGCGGTAACTTTGCCGTCATGATTAACGTCACCCTCGAGCACGGAGATATAACAGAAGTTCATATCAACGATTCCGACAATACCGGGTACACTTCCTGTTCCTGTATACTGCCAGATATCGTATTCACCCTTGTATGTAACCTCTTTGTAATACTGAGCAAGCCATTTGACCTTAGTATCATACCACTTGTCCGTCAGATGTGAATTAAAGTACCCGGTACTGCAGTATGTACCGTATGTATATCCTGCAGCCTCGATGACCTCACAGAATGCCTTTGCCATTTCAAGAATCTTTGCTTTACCCTGACGGAAGACTTTGTTTTCTTCGATGTCGAGGAAGACGGGATAATCAAGCTTTCTGCTTTTGAGAATCTCAACTGTCTTCTTTGCAGCTGCTCTTGCCTTTTCAACGGATGTGAAGTACTGATACACATATACACCATAAGGAATGCCGTACTTCTCACATGCATCAGCATTTCGAGTGAACTGAACATCCGTATAGAACGGTTCCGATTCATAGCCGTTGCCAAGCTTCAAAATTGCAAAGTCAATATTTTCTGCAACCTTGCTCCAGTCAGAAATTTTACCCTGACCTGAATTTGAAACATCAATACCCTTTGTTAAAACATTTTTTGCCATATTAATTCTCCTTTACTATTACTTCATATTCTGACTGTGTAATTGCTCCCACAGCAAGCAGTTTTTTTATATGAATTATTTTATAATGACCGATATCATAATATCTCTTGATTTTTTCAAACATCAGTAAGCTCCTCTCCGGTCAGAACCTGATACAGCAGTGCGGCATTTTCTTTTTCAAGTTCAGCAATACGTTCATCTTTTGATTGTTCAATTACTTCTTCCTGAACAATAAGTTCAGAAATTGCGGCTTCATATTCGTCTTCTGTTATTTCAAAAAGAAACTTACTCTTACATTCTTCCTCAGAAGATATATAACCGGTTATGATATTATTTTCAATCTGTTTATAATATTTCATAAGCATTATCCCCAACAAAATACTTCATATATTACACCGCTTTTAAACATACCGTATGTACTGTTTGTTTTGAATCCATCAGCAGTTGGTGTTAAATTCAGGCTTCCTCCGAAATTTAGGATTCTTGACGCTGCGCTTGATGTCGCATTTCCCTTAGTGCCGAGTGTTTCATCCCATATAAAAGCACAAGTAATTAGATTTGCAAGTGTTGTATCTGTACTAAGAACTATTGCAACTGCTCTGGGTTTAAATCCAATACCTGTAACATTTATTACACCGGAATTTCCAGTTGTGGTAAAAGTAATTCTTTTACTTTTTGTATAACCTACAGGAACATTAATAACTGCATTTTCGTAGGATTTTACATCGTGAGTGCCGTTTGTTGTAATTGTCGGACTATTGCCCGACGGAAGAATATAACCATTTCTCACTTTATTTATCGCATCATCAAGCTGTGCTCCGGTATAGTCAAGATAATATTCACTCATGCAAGCACCTCCGAAATAAAACTGTTAATTACATCACCTGAATAAGCACTTGTGTACATATCATCTGTTCCGCTTCCGTTTCTTTTTGTAAAAACAGATGCTCCTGCAGAATCAAAAACCTTGTCTCCTGATGATGTATAAAGTGCTGAACCGTCATTCCATTTGCCGTCTTCAGTCTGAACAAAGACAGTAATTCGGTATGCTCCGTCCGTCTGTATTTCATCACTTTCAGCATCAAAAGTGTATTGTTTTACAGCTACAGGAAGACTAACCACACCGCCTGCTGCAGATGAATCATCACTCAGAAGGCAGACACCGATACCTTTTCCGAATGCAGCTCCATAATGTGTAGCTCTTGCTTCGATTGCAATGAACGGCAAATCAGATGTCACATTAACAGTTGCTTTAAAATGATTGCTTATTCTGTTTCTGTCAATTGTAATATCAATCACATCAAATACTCCATCTTCCCGTTTCGGCACTTCTGACAAAGACTTTTATGATTTTTACACCGTCACCGGGTGAAACAGAGTTTATGTCATCGGCATATATATCAAAACCAATACCCAGAACACAATCAACAAACTTCTCAGTCTTAAGAACACCGTCTATACAGGGCAGGTCTTCGTTATCAGTTGTAATTTTTGAACCGTTTGTAACAGGGATTGCAATATTTGTTGCTGCATCATGAGTATCATTGCCGTTCTGTACAAGCATAATCTTTAAAGCATCAATATTTTCATCGACCAAAAAATTACCTGATGTAATATTCATCCCTTCAACAAGCGAAAGCTTTGATTTGTTGACCGAAAGACGTGTTACAGACGGAAGCTTCTCATAAAGAGTGATTGTATCTGATGCCGTAGCCGATTCATTCCATACATCATCTCTGACCTTTACGTAAACTGTCTTCAGACCGTCACCTGAAGGAAGAGTAACATTCTTTGTTGCCTGATATGTTTCCCATATTGCTTCTGCTTCTGAGGGAGCATCAGCTGTTCCCCATATTTTCATCTGATAGCCTGTTAAATCGGAATCAGCACAAGCAATTGAAAGTGTTACAGCTGTAGTTATAGCCTTATCAGCATCACCGTTAATAAGAACTGACACACCGGACGGCCCGATAGTATCAAGTATAATATTTACATAATTAGCCATTATTCTTCTCCTTTATTTTCCGTATCTTCAATTACAAGATAAAAATATGCTTTATTTCTCTCGTTCCGGTCATATATTTTTTTATTACCTTTTCCGTATATTTCCGAAACCTCAAGGGGGTAATACTCTTTTCCTTTGTGAAGAAACATTATGTTCCCTCCTCGATGAAATAAATCAGTTTTTCATTCCTTTCATCCTTTGAGAGCGAATTATATTCACCTCTTGTTCCGAACCACCATTCGCGATATGAGGGATGTTCTTTAGCATTGTCAATAAGCTCCTGAAACATTTTTTCATACTTTTCGCAAAGCTCATATATAAGATGCAGGTTATTGAGATTACATAAAAGAACCCATTCGCCTTTTTCACAGTGATAAATATTTAAACTTTTATCATCAAAACAGAAATCTCCGCTTTTATAGGATTCAATGTCTTCAGGTGCTCCGAGGTACCAGGATTCACCGGGTAATTTTGCCCTGTAAGCATTTACCTGAATTGTCGGTGTATGTATTTCTGCTGTAATATCTGCCATATCAACACCTCTTAACTGTCAAAGTTTTTCTGTGAATGGGTGTGTGCTTGCCTCTTGAAGCCCATTTTACAGTAATGCAGTATTCGTAATAGCTTTCATCTTCTCCGTCTCTCAGAAGTGACCGTGTAAGCTCACAGGATAAATAAAATGAAGCAGTATTATTTTCAATCTGCTTCGAGGGGATTATTATGTCATCACTATCACCGTGAATGAGCAACTCTGCCGTATCACCGTCTTCAAAGATGCCTGCTTCTCCGTCATACATAAAATCAACATTGAATGCGAAGTCATTATCAGCTATAGTTGAAATATTATATTCTGAATCAATATTTCCCATATAATTATTCCTCCGAATTTAAATGAGTCAGAGTATTTAATTCTGCTGATTTAAGTAATACGGGTGAATAACCGTCTCGTATCCAGATATTATTGTTAGAATGACTGAATAAAAGACCATCATAATATCCTGTTAAATTTTTTTGCCATCGGTCAGTTGCAGAAAAAATATTATATGAGCTCATTGCTTTTGTTTTTTCACCTGCAGGGAAAGGTTCCCCGTAATTGATAATCGTATTATCATGAACAACTCCGGCTTCAGAACCATAGAAAAATACTGCCGTTGCTTTATTATTCAGAGAAGGAGCTTTGAAGATGTTATCATGAACATTAAAATTCTTTGCACCCGGTAATGCATAAATAGCACCGTGACATCCATGACGTGCAGGTTCTTCTTTATGTAAAAGAACATTGTCAGGGCTTCCGTCCATTATAGGATAATAATATCCGTCCTTCATGAAATTGGAATCATGATTTTGTCCCCATCTCATTTTTCCTTCGACATTAATTCCGCAGTAATGAGAACTCCATATGCCGTCAAAGATATTATTACAAATTTCTACATCTTTTGGCTGACAATCTCGTCCTTTTGTCTCATTTGTCAGATGACATCCGCCTATAGCAGCAACAGGACTGAATCTGAAATGTCCAAGGTGTATTTTAAGTTTATTTGATGTAGGATTACCTTTATTATCACAAAGATATATTTCTGTTTTTAAGAGTGCATCATTATCGCCTGTATTGTTTATTACTTCATCCCAGTCATAATCGGGAAGCCCCATAAAATGATTGTTTCTGATTATAACGTTTTTACAACAAGTGTTGTCTGCACCTGCTTCACCAGATGCTCCGTAACAACCGTCAAGCTGAATTATATCAGAGTAATTAACATCCGCTTCTCCTGTTTCTCCATGTGCTTTTCCGCCCCAGCTCGTAATAGCTGTTGTTGTCGTAAATACCGGTTCAAATACACAACCTTCAATCAGGATATCTTTTATTCCTATAAGATCGAGCATATGAGGATTTGTTGCTGTTATTGGTGTTGCAGCGGATGAACCGGAACCGGTGTAACCTGCATATATACCGTTTCTGAATGTGCAGTTTTTTATTTTCAACCCTTTTCCATGCCACCCGCAAATCGGGCAATAAGAGAAATATGTTCCGTTTTTATATTTTGCTTTGTAAGTAAGCTTTTTATCGTCAAGCGACCATATTCCGCCCAAATCAAAAATAATATTACTTATTTCTATATTTTCAAATGATGAATACTCTGTACTTGTTGAATTGCCGACTACAATAAATGACGATGTTCTCATATTAGTTCCCCATTTATTTTCGGCTGTAAAAATTGTATTCGTATCACCTAAAATACGAACATTTGAAGGGACAGTAAACCAATTAGAAAAATAATATGTTCCATTTGGAAAAAATAATGTTCCGCCCCCTCGTTTTGATATAGAATCCAGTAAACTTCTAACTGTCGAAAGTGAATCTATTTCACCTTGATTTAATTGAGGAAAAGTAGCAAGAATGTTAACTTCTGTAAGTGCGTAAGTATGAGTTTCAAGAATTCTGTTTACTTCTCTGATTTCATTATTAATTGAGTTAATATCATCAGAGTTTTTTTCTATTGCATTAAATCTATTATTTGCTTCCGTTGAGAAAATAAGACTTAAATCTGTGTCAAGCGCAAATAAATTTCCCAGTTTTATCCCACCAAGAGAAGTTTTTGTTGCTTTTGGTAAGGTATATGTTCCTGCAATATTTTGTTTAAGATGCACTATGCAATCATATATTGCCTGTCTGACATCTTTTCCGTATACGGCATTTCTGATTTTATTTAAACTTTCATCAATATCAAATGACATTATTATACCTCCCGATATAATCTGTTAATAATTTTTTTGTGTGTCCCAATGTAACATTGTTTTTTTCAATGTTAAAAAGGTCGGTTTTTTTCTTAGAACATAAAAAGTAATCCTCAATTCCGTGTTGATGCGAAATTACTTTATAGAAATGTCCTATTGAATATAAACCGAAAGAATAAGTTTGTGTCGGACCTGTTTCAATAATTTCTGCCGCTGTTAAATTTATTGTCATTGCTTGGGAAATACTATCGTTTGTAAATTGTGATGCTAACGAAAATAATTCATTTGCACTTTTTACACCTTTGAATTCCACTTCTTTGAATATTCTTCCGAAATTTTCAATCCCTTTTTCGTTTTCAATATAATTTTTTCCGCCGTTAACGGAAGAAATATCAAGTGGTTTGTCAGTTCCTTCAACAATATCTCCGTATGGGATGATAATTGTATACAATTCACTCGGATCAACAAATCTGTTCAAATCAAAAATGTTTTTTCCGAAAACAATTTTATTTGAGTAATCAATATTTCCCGGGGACAGACTGAAATCAAGATATCTTTTATCATTTGCATATCTGACTTTTATATAACCGTTTGTATTTTTTAAAAGTTCATTCTGTATGAAGTTCATACTTTTGATAAAAGAAAGATTTTGTATTTCAATTTCTGCAGAATCAATATTTCCGACATTGAATTGTTTGTTTTCTTCAACTTGAGAATTATGTTGATAAATCAATTCAGGAATCAGATCCTGAGTATTAAAAACCTTCTTTTCAGAAGGTTGAAATACTGAATCATTAAAATAGGCAAATTCACCTTCGGCAACAACTTTCTTATGATTGAAAATATCACATCCGGCATTCAATACTCTGCCTTTAAAAATTTGTTCATTATCATTATAAACAGAAATTATACTTTTAAGATTTTTAATTGCAGAATATCTGTAATGCTGTGGTGGTATAGAAAATGTTAACGAACCGGCTTTGTTAAGCTCCTCATTGAGTACAGCAGAAGATAGTTTTTGATTATCATTCATATTTGCTATATTAAGTTTTTTTCCGTCTGCGTAAATATGAAACATCAGAGGATCCCTCCACGATAATCAATACTTATATTTCCTGTGCCGACAAAGTTAAGCTTGTTTATACCTTCGTAAAGAATTAGTTCCGAAGTATCAAAATCAGGAATCAGTTCAATATTAAATTCTTTATCGATGACTCTATCGTAATAATTGGCACTCAATCCATCGGCTTCGGAATTTACTATTATTTTTGGTGTTGTCGGCATTTTTAACCCGATAATCTCAAATGTAATTCCGCCGTCTGTGTCAATATTTCTGTAATCACGAATTATCCCTGTTTCAAAATTCAAATCATCCCATAACCAATCTTCAACAGAAGAATATTTCTCATATTTAAAAGGTTTAACCGTACTTTGAATTTCAACTTTTAAATAAGTACCTGCAGATTTATCAATGTTTTTTATTAACGGAACTCCTAACCATTTGTACCATGGGTCAGAATCCAATTCAATCCACATTTCATTGCCGTCAAAGAATTGATAAAGTGCTGAAATCAGTTCATCCCACTTTTTTTTGTTACCGGGAACAATGAACACTTCGGTAATTGTTCGGTTTTCATAAACAGGGAGTCCTGTGGGGACATTGCTTATATCAATGTCCCCATTTCCGCAAGGATTAGAAAGAATGTGTTTTTTTACTATTGGAGGACTTATGACAGGCAAGACGGTTCGTATCAAGCCAAAATCATTAAAAGAATGTTTTGAGTCGTATTTTGTTCCTGTCATTATCAGTCACCTCTTTCTTTGAGAGCATATACATCTCCGAGTTTTTCATTGATTTCAGGAGTAAGTTCACCAACAAGAATATCTTTATTAAGCATAATATCTTTTTTGCTGTTCATTGCAATAATTTCAAGCAGTGCAAGTATACGTTCAAATTTATCATCTGACGTTGTATGTATGCTTGAATGCGGTTCATATTGTGAATATGTTGCTGCAATAATTTTCTGTGAAGGCTGAGCAGCTGTTATTCTGTCAGTAAGAGTTTCAATGCTGTACTGCATTTTGACATCGCTCTGTAATGATGATGTAAATGCAGTCATTTTCTTTCTGACATTGTCAGCATTTTCATCAATGGCAAGTCCGAATGAATCCATAACATTACCCATAATTTCGTATCTTGCCCATTTTGAGGGAGAAGCTATGCCGAAAAAGTCTTTGATACTCTGCTTTACACCACCGAAGAACCCTGAAATTTTTTGTCTGAGCCAGCCGTCCTTATCCTTGATACCGTTCCATAAACCTTCGATAATCTGACCGCCCAAAGAAAGAATGTCGGGGATTTTACTGAGAATTGTTGAAATTATTTTACCGACACAATCAAATGCTGCACCGGCTATTGCTTCAAGGGATTCCTGTGTGGTTAATCCATCAACAAGACCTATAACTAAATCCAAACCAATATCGAGAATAGCGGGAAGATTGTCAAGAAGTCCTGTTGATAATTTTGTGATGATTGTTGTCGTTGCGGACAGCAGTTGCTCTTTGTTGTTGCTGATTTCTGAAATTAAAAATCCGAGAATTTCAACAGCAGAATCGAGCAGTAAAGGTAAATTTGAAATTATACCGCTTCCGATTTCGAGCAGAATAGGAGTTCCGACAGAAATTAATGTAGGAAGATTATCTGTAATGCTTGTAACTAAAGTTTCAAGGATGCTCCCACCGACAGAAAGAACAGTCGGTAATAATTCAGTAATTTTGTTGGTGACATCAGTGATACCGGTTTCGATTTGCTGAATACCGATTTCTGTGTCACCGATAAATACAGATGAAAGACCGTCAGTTATTTTTGTAATACCCGGTAATAATTCTCCTGTAAGTCTGTTTTTAAGCCCCTGACTTGTCATGCTAAGCTTATCAAGAGAATCTCCGAATGCTGCAGAAGCTGCAACAGCTTCATCGGACATTATCATTCCGTACTTTTCAGCTTCTGCATAGATGTTTTTTAATCCGTCAGCACCCATATTAAGCATGGGAACAAGCTCCTGATATGCTTTTGAGCCGAACAATTCAATTCCTTTTGCAGCTCGTTCAGACTCATTACTTATAGATGCAACCTGTTCGATGGCATCCATTATATTCAGCTTGCTTCCGCTTGATGAAAGCTTTTTCTGTGCAACAGCAAGAGTGTCAATGCTTGTACCACCGAGTGTTGCGGCATAAGATAATTTCTGATAGTCACTGATTGAAACATTCAGTTTCTGAGCCCCGTCATCAATTTCTCCGCCATAATCAGCAGTAATCTTTGCAAGGCTATATATTGATTTACCTGCACCGATTGCTGCAGTCGTAAGCCCTGCAAGAGCTGTAACAGAAGCACTTATTCCGGCAACCGTAAGTCCACCGATTTTTTTGGCACCATTACCCACTGCAGACAATGCAGTTTTCAAACCCGTGGTTTTCTTTTCAACATCTTCAATTTTTTCTTTTAATTCTGAAAAACCGTTTTTTATTTTATTGATGCCGGATGTCTGACTCTTAAGTTCATCAAGCTCCTTGTTCATTTTGTTCAGGTCAGCTTCTGCATTATTAAGCTGAACCTGCCAGGAACGAACCTGTTTTGAGTTTTCACCGTATTCATTTTTTGCATTTTCAAGAGCTTTTTTAAGAGTTTCAACTTTATCTTTTTGTGATGTTACCTGTTTTTCGAGGACTTCACTTTTAGCTCTCATATCATTCATTGACTTACCGTTGTTATCAAAGGCAGAAGCAGTAAGCTTCAGCTCTGATTTAAGAACACCCATAACATTGTTTATTTCTTTGATTTGGGCTTTATATTCTTTTTCACCGTCAAGAGCAATGCCTGCACCTATTGTTTTTTTTGAACTCAATCGTCATCACCTCCAGCATCTCTTTTTTTCAGACCGTTAAAATAACAATACTCCTGAAAGATTCCGTGAATCTGTCTCACAGTCATCTTCCAGACTTCTTTTTCAGTAAAGCCGAGCAAACATTTACCGACATAAAACCAGTAGTCTATCGGTACTGTTGCCCGGTCAGTCAGTTTTTTTCTGTTACAGGGATATCGCTGAGTACCGCAAGTGCTTCGTCGGGAATTTCTTCACCCTTTATCGGTTCTGATTCGGGAAGAGAACCAAGGAAACATTCGAGAAGTAACGGGTTCATCTCTTTTACATCCAGAATTGAAATCTTTCTTCTGATATATTCCTCTGATAAGGGCTGCCATTTTTCTTTTTCATCAGCTGTTTCTTCATTGTGCACAAAAATTGCATCGTCAACAAGAAGATAGATAAGCCTTGACATTACTTTGGGGTCTTTAGAATCTTCAAGAGCCACGTCAAGCGAGCCGAATTCATTCTGGATTGTATCAAGAATATGAAGTGATAATGCTACAGGATAAACTCTGTTACCGATAGGCAAATCAACAGTATTTTTCTTTGCTGTTGTAATAGGGATTGCTTTCATTGTTAAGCTCCTTTCATAATGAAAATCGGACGGCAAAGCCGTCCGTTGGTTTATGATGCCTGTGCTGTTTCAATTTTTGCAAGTTCAAAGAGTTTTGATTTTGCTTCTGTAGCCTTATCATAAAACTCTCTGATTCTCCATTCACCTGTGATATCTTTTTTTGCGGTTCCGCTTATAACAGGTGTTTTGAATGCAACTGTTTCGCCTTTTGTCTCAAATTCATCAGCGGGCATTTTAAATTTGACTTTTTTCAGCCAGTGCATTTTAAACACATTTACCCCCTTAATGCGTTCACATATAAAATATCCGAAACCGACATATTTTCCGACATCTTCATCCTTATCAACAATTCTGTTGTTTTCTTCATCGAAATGATTACCGAAAAGTATGGGTTCTGCTTTTGCGGGGATTGTTGTTGTACCGAGTTCAACCGGAGCCTGTTTGAATAAATCCATACGTTCTGCTTCATCATCATCTGCATATATAACAGGTGAATCATATTCAGGAGAAACCTTAACATTCATCATACGGTCAAGGACCATGCCGGGACCATACGTGATTTCTCCGTTCTCTTCTGAAACAATAGGGGCAATAACAGGACAACATGCTTTATACTGCGCCATATTTATTCCTCACTTTCTTCGTCATAATCTGTAATTTGTATCTGAAATATCAGATGTGTATAACCTGTATCTTTTTCATAGAGTGTTTCAACGTCCGTTAATCCGATATCGTTATCACGGAGAAGCTTTTTGATTTTATTCTTTTTGCCGTGAGAATTATCCTTTGTGAAATAATGAAGATATGCTTCAGCAGCTTCTTCAATACATTCATCATCTGCAACAAGAACAGGATGTTCAGAGAATATATTAAATGTGAAATATTCCGTTTCCTTGCCGTTATATGAACCTTCTGCAACAGTCAGATTCATGGGGGCAAGAGTATTGCACAACTTTTCACAAATTGTCATAATTCTTTTAATGCCTCTCTTTCAAATACTTCCTGCATTTTTGCGTTTACTTCTTCAGTTATTTCCTGAACTGTTTTTGCAAGTACTCCGGTCGACGTCTGGTGACTTGTTCCATATTCAAGATAAACAAGCTTTTCAGCATTCCTTGTTCCGTCAGCTGATTCTCCAGAGGGAAATACAGAGCCATAATAACCGCCGTTTTTGATTTTTTTGCATTTCTTGATTTTTATTGAACGAATCAGGTCGCCTGATATCTTATGAGACTGCAGATTTGATGTAAGCTTCTTTTCGATAATTGGGAGAGCTTCATCAATCATCATCGGTGCATATCGTTCGACCTGTGCAAGAGTGCCGAGAGATTTCATAAAATCCTCGTCAAAAGAAAAATCAAATGCAGCCATTAAACCACCTCAGAACAGGTTATTTCTGTATAGTTGACATCAGTCATATATGTTCGGATTATCTTGTACCGTTTGTTCTTATATTCTACGAATTCAGCATCACCGAGCTCATCGTTGTACACTTTGAACACAACGGAAGCCTTGAGTCCTGCTTTATATGACTGATAAAATTCAGAGCGGGTAGGGGACTTAACATCCGCAAACACGCTCTTGCTTGTTTCTTTTATTTTTTCATGTGTGTCAACATATTCACGTGTGACAAAAATCAATGAAATTTTTTCATTCATTTTTCTGCTCCTTATACTCTGAAGACAAACTCAGAGAATCACGAAGCTTTTCAAAAGCAAGCTGAAAGCGCTCCGAGTTGTTATCAAAATTGAGCTGAGCTTTACAGTACAGTTCACAGCACTTATCAATCAACGGTTTTTCTGCCGTTACTGAAATCCCGACTCTGTCAAGCTCATTAAGACAAGCTTCGATATTACTTCTGATTTCATCATCAATAGCATCGTCGCTTCTTTTAAGGGCTTTTTTGATTTTATAAAAACGTTGCATATTCATACCCGGAGCGCTCCTTTATCAAGCTCCCTTTTTGATTATGATAAAGCCGTTGGGGTCAAGGACTTTACCGTCACAGATGAGCATAACCTTTGTCTTGACCTCGTTTGTGTCGGGGTCAGTCCATTTTGTGGTTGTCATCTGCATATTGCTGTTAAGACCATAGTTTGAAAGATTACCGAAGACGGCAATGACATCACCTTCAACTGCTGTTTCATAGGGTACAATGATATCATCCTCAACAGTTTCTACGGCTTTGCCGCCGAAGAAGTATAAAGAGCCGCCTGCAATACCGTAATTGGTTCTTGCAACAGGCTGACCGTTTGTATCGACCATACCATCAATTTCACCCTGGTATGTACCTTCTGCCATATAGAACTTGCCTGTTGAATATGCTTTCTTAATTTTGCCGAAAACTTTCTTCTTCCAGCTCTTGAACTCAGTGATTTCCTTTGAGGAAAGAGTGACAACATTTTCTGCAGGAATTCTTGTGTCCTTTGTGATACCGAGCATCTGACCTGAGCCAGTACCTTTGAATACACCGATTTCAAGAGCTCTCATAATTGCCTCAACAGCAAGAGTGACAAACATGTCATTGAATTCCTTGATATCAACAACATTTGCAAGAAGTGTCTGTGCAATCTTGCACTCAAGACCATAGTAAGAGAAGCTGACTTTTTCGTCTGCCTTAATCTGCTGGTCTTCACTCTTGCCTTCACCCACCCACTTTGCTTCGGGAATAAGAGTAATGATGGGAACCTCAACGCCGCCCTGAATGTTAAAGTGACGAATCTGTGAATAGATAGAACCTGCTGTTTTAAGTTCTCTTATGATTTCACGAAGCAGTGTGGAAGGGATTGCTGCACTTGTTTCTGTAATGCCGGTTGCTGCATTGTGGAACTGTGTGGGAATAGCTGTGCCACGGCAGATAAAGTTCATGAATGCATGGTCGTAAGTGTTTGTGTTTTCTGGTGTGTTGGTTCTTGAACCGAATGTTGCAACGGGGTCACCTGTGGGAGTGTTGACTGCCATTGCAGAGGGATTGCAGTTCACAGGGGCACCACGGAGAGCATCAAGGTTTGCCTGCTCTCTTGCTGACTCTTCAAACTGACTGTCGAGTTTTTCGATTTCAGCTTTTGTTTCATTGAACTTCGCCATATCGTGCGCATCAAGGTGTGTCTGTGCCTGAGTGAGAAGTTCGTTTCTTTTCTTTAAATACTGTTCTCTTGTCATTTTGCATTTCCTTTCAATTTTAAAAATTCGATTTGTGCATTTAAATAATCTGTTTCCTTTAAAAGGGCAGATAATTTACTGATATTTTCTTTGGGAATAATATTCCCGAGAGATGCAACAATCTGCATCTGTGAGCTGTTTGCAGGTTTATTAAGCTCCTGACCTGCAATGGAATCAATAAGTCTGTATTCAACAGCCTGTGAAGCTGTTATCCATGATTCACGGTCCATAAGTTCAAGGGCTTCCTGTTCACTCATGCCGGTCTTTGCAACATACGCTGAAGCAATTGCTTTGTTGACCTGCTGCAGTCGTTCAGAAGCTTTATCCATAGCATGATAATCACCCTGACACGATGTTGCTGAATTATGAATCATTAACATTGCAGTTGGAGAAATGTCATTAGTCGCTGCACAAGCAATTACCGAAGCAGCAGAACCTGCTAAACCAACGACATGTATTTTCACTCTGTCTTTATACTCACGAAGAGCGGAATAAATCTCACTGCCACAAAAAACATCTCCACCGTAAGAATTAATATAGACATCAATCAATTCTCCTGTTGGAGAATTTCTTAATGCTGCATTAACATCTTTCGGGCAAGTTGCTTCCATTCCAAAATAGTCATATACCCACTTGTCATCATTTTCAATGATTGGACCTAAAATATCTATCCTCATTCACTCACCACCTTTCACAGTAAATGAATTATTCCTCAACCGGTTTTGTGTCAAGCCTTCTGATAGGCTCGTCACCACCGGCAATAGGAGCAAGATTAAAAGTACTTCTCCATTCATTGGGAAGGAATGCACCTCTGTCAACCATAGAAACAAACGCAAGTTTTGTGGAAATTGAAGCGCACTGAAGATTTGAAGCTTCAAAAACGATTTTATTGTGAACTCTTTCCCTTCTTGTAAAAAGTCCCTTGGTATAGCCGTTTGCAAATTTCAATGCAACAGGCTCAATTTCAGCCTCATAATAGCTGTTCCATTCATCTTCAGTCCAGTTTGACTGTACAATCTTTATATTTGTGTTGAAGAAATTTAAAATTCGCTGTGTGGTTTTTTCCATTTGAGCGGAATTCGGAACATAATCATGAGGTTCAATCTGTGTTGCATCTGCTTTGCTGTCTGTAGCAGCAACACCGCTTCCACCGTTTTCTATATCAAGAAAGTTTTTAGAAAATTCTGTAGCATTTTTCTTTAAATCTTCAGGACGTAAAGAATTTGTGAATTTCAAAAGCCATCTGACAATACTCGAATTTTTTATTGCTTTGACAATGCCCTGGTCTGTAGTTGTGACTATTTCCATCAGCGGCAACAGTGCAGGGATTTTCGATGTTCCGAAAATATCATTTTCGTAGTAATCTTCTCTCAGATGGATGATATCAGTATAAAAGAACTGATATGTACTGCCGTTATCAAAAGTAAAGCGAAGATGAAGCTCCCCGAAGTTATCGTATAAGGCTTCAACATAAGTTGCAGGAAGTGGATACATCTGATATGGGAGTCCGTTATCGTCCCTGATAATAAGAATGAAGGCATTGCTGTTCAGCCACAACTGTGCCGCTACCTTTTCCTGTAGATCCTGTCCTGTCATATACGGATTCGGTTCTTCAAGAAGAAAACGAATATATGCATCGGGATTTACTTCAAGCTTTGTCGTTCCGTCTGCTTGTACAGCTGTATATATATGCTTGGGTATCAGTTTGCCGATTGCCTTTACCTTCGGTCTGATACAGGCTCTGACGATGTCAGACTTGTAAACGTTACCGTCAAAAGCATAGAAGCCGTTACCGACATCGGACACGAGTTTATACTTTGTCACGATTTTATTTTTGTTGAAAATATCAAATATACCCATTGAAATACCTCAAATCATACTCATATATTCTTCAATATTGTCTTCATATACAACACAGGCATCGAGCAGAGCCGCTGTGCCGTCAATTCGTCTTGTAGGTTTACTTGTCTTACAAGGCTGAATATTGCCGTTCTTGTCCTCGTCATATGCGGTATTTGCAAGACACCATTTCAGAACGGGATTGTTATTGTAATTGACAAGTTTCGATGCAAGGTTTACACCGAGATTTTTCATCGGTGATGAAAGTGTTTTCTTTCCCTGAATAACAGGAACGGTGACGCTGTCACCGAATCTGTTTGTCAAATCATCAACAAAATATTTTGCTGACCATGAATCGTAGCCAATTTTATAAATATATACATCAAGTTCATTCTGTACCTCTTCAAACCAATCAGCAACCATTTTGTAGCTGACTTTATTACCGGGACAGGTACGAACATATCCTGCATCAATCCATTTGTCATACGGAACTTTGTCTTCATTAACTCTTTTATCAACAAGCTCCTCTGCAATCCAGAACATTATGAAACAATAGATTGTATCATCACCGGAAAGCCTGAAAATAATACAGGCGGCCGTGAGGTCAGTTGTGGATGAAAGGTCAACACCGCCGACACCGTATCTCGGTCTAAGCTTCAGAATATCAAATATTGCTGTATTGTTAAGCTCCTCAAATGTGAGCCATGCTTCACTGGAAGTTTCACGAATGTTGAATTCCTTACAAAGCAAATTTTTAACAAACTGAGGATTTGCCTTTGCTTTTTCAACCTTTTTACGGAGTGTTTCAAGATTCTTGATTGTGCCAAGACCGGGGTTTGCTTTTATCCAACAATCTGGGTCCGTCCATTCTTTACGGTCATCAAGCTCATATACAAACGCAAGGAAATTTTCATCCTTATAGCCGTTATCATCAAAATATCCATTAATGACCTTTTCGGCATATTCATACTTTTCGTCATAAATATCTTCACGAATAACACCTGCTGTTGAGGTCATAAAAATAAGTGGTTGTTCTCTTGCTGAAACACCGTCAGCAATAATGTCAAAAAGAGCTTTACCATTCTTCCACTGATGTATTTCATCCATCAATGCACCGTGAACATTCAGACCGTCAAGTGTATCGGAATCAGAAGAAAGCGGTTTGAATACACTGTCGTTAAAATCTGAAACCATTTCAGCAACAAGTGTCTTGATTTTTGAGTTGAGAACGGGAGACTTTTTAACCATTCTCTTGGCTTCGGACCATATGATTTTAGCTTGGTCACGTTTAGTTGCAACTGCATATATTTCAGCACCTGCTTCACCGTCTGCAACCTGAAGATACAATCCGATAGCAGAAGCAAGAAGGCTCTTGCCGTTTTTCTTAGCAACTACAAGAAAAACCTCTCTGTATTTCCTGTTGCCGTTAATATCTATAAAGCCGAATATAGCGGCAATTAAAGCAAGCTCCCAAAGTTCAAGAATTACACGCTTACCGCCAAATTTACCTTTTGAATGTCTGCAATAATTCTGAATAAAATCAATTGCGTGTGCTGCACGTTTCGGGGAATAAAAATACTCGTCGGGATGTTCTATATCCCAAACGAGTTTCCTGTATGTTTTTTTTATTTTTCTGCAGACTTTGATTTCTCCGGAACACATTTTTCCGTAGTATTCAATTATAGGATTTCTCACAAATCCTCACGACTGTTTGCAAAACTGAAAAATTCGTCTTTTTCGTTTTCCTTTGCAGTCTTCCTTTCTTCTTTCGGGAGCAAATCTGTAAGTTGTTTTATGACCTTCTGATAATTTGAATGCATTGAATTATACAATTCTGCCTGAGGGCGTTTGCGTTCGTATGGTTTCTGATTCTCTGACTGTTTGAACATTTCGGTAACACCGTTCTCAATCAAATCATCTTCAAGTATACAAAGTTGAACATACATAAAAGCAGCATTTTCAATCAGTCCCAATACAACAGCTTTTGCTTTATTATCAACTTTACTGAACTGTCTTTTTAATCTTTTCTGTTCATTAGAAACAGCCTTTTTTATATCAAAATCAATCAAAAAATCACCATTTTTCCGTAAAAAAATGCAACTTTCTGAAAAGCTGCATAAGTTGTTTTAAAATAAAATATTTCCTGTACGATTTGGGGGAGGGGGTCCTGCAAAACGACCTGCGTATTTTTTCAAGGGATGCGCTCGGTCATTCTGAGTCAAAAATACGACATTCAGACAGGGGGGAGTATAGGGAACGGCTGACCTTCTTCATCAAATCCAATCATTGGAAGAATATCCTTTTTTGTTTTTGGTTTGAAGTGTCCGTCAAACTTGTCATGGCATTTTTTACAAACATATTCAAGGTGTTCAAAGCTCAAAGCAATATCAGGATTATGAATATTTGATTCTGTCAGAGTTATTTTATGATGCACTATATAGCCGAGTGCTTCACCACACTCTTCACACAGTCCGCCGTCAATCGCTTGTCGCTCTGCAATATATGAAGCTCTGCACTTGAGCCATCTGCCCGAACTATAAAATGCTTTTGCAAATTCCTTTGACATAACTTCACCAATAAAAAAACAGCCCCGAAGAGCTGAAAAATAATTTAAAAATAATTGAGAAAATTTTCAAAAAAGTATTGACATATCACACAATGTGTGATATAATAAAGACACAATCAAGGAGGTGAGAAAGTGAATGAGGATAAGATAATGATTATCTTAGGTGTTTGGTCGAATATAGTTTCAACAATCGCATTGATTGTAACAATCGTCCAAAACAAAAAGAAACCGTCCCGAAAGCCTGGCAAGCACAAACGGAAACGGTAAGCAAAAGGGGAAAGGGCTAAAGCCCGAGTACCCTTGCCTATCCTCATTTTACTGCAATGCAATGAAAATGTCAAGCATTCTGTTTATTATCTTATCTTGTTCAGCATTGATTATTGCACTGATTTGCAAAGGAGTTGCAGGTATATTATTCAGCATATCTGCCGTAATATTTGCTATTACTGCTGTGATTAAAATACTGAACTCAAAAAAGGAGCATTAACATGACACTGAAAGAAGCAAGACTTGCAGCGGGTCTTACACAACAACAGATGTCCGATTTAATGGAGATTCCCAAAAGAACTATAGAAAGTTGGGAAGCAGGCGTCAGAAAATGTCCGCCGTATGTTGAAAGGCTTGTTCTTAAGGAACTCAAAGAAATTGCTGAAAGTAAAAAAGAGTAAGCAGAAAGCACCGTCTACAACAGGCGGTGCTTTCTCATTTAAGAAGTGTGTGTCAAATGAAAGTTATTGTTATATATCTTTTGACAATATCATTTTATCACATTTTTCAAGAAAAAAAAGGACATTTTTTTAATATAGTCCGAGCAAAAATTCTGATAGTTCTATATATTTATCGGGCATGATTAAATGCGATAATGCATTGTTGCAAATTCTTTTTAAATGTCGCTCAGAATAATTCATCACTTCTGCTATGTTTGAAAATGTGAGATTAGCTCGAAAATGATAGTCAATCAATCTTTTTTCAACATCATTTTCAAGTCCCTCAATTGAATTATTGATATCTGAAATCAGGTCTTTAAGCATATTATAACGTTCTAACCTACATTTGTGCAAATACATACTTTTATTCACTTCATTAATGATTGCAGCATCGCCACTCGATGAGGATTGTACTCTCACTGCAGAATAATCAATTGATTGTATATCAATATTACTATCAAGAGTATTAAGCTCCTTTGATAAGTTATCTAAACTTTTGCATGCTCTTCGATAACATTTGAGATATTCTTTTTTTGTCATAGTCACACCTCATGAATTCTGATGCCATGTATATACAGCATCAGTTTTCTTTTTATTGCATAGTCTTTTGTTTTAGTTCCTTTTGTATCTTCAACAACTGTGATGCCGTTTTGTTTGTACACAAAGTCAGCTTTATATTTACAGGCTCTTTCAAGCAGTTTTCCTGATTCATCATACTGATTCGGAATAAGTTCAAAAACAACTTGTTCCTGAAGTTCTGTGATAATTCCCGCTTTCTGAAGCATGACAAGTTCGCAATGCCTGTGTGCTTCCTTATGACTGTCATATGTTTATCCGTCAATGTTTCTTTTTTCGGCTTTAAATTTGTTTTCAGATTGGGAACATCAATGCCGAGCTTCTTAAGCTCCTGATTGCTCAGATGTATTCCCATTTCTCCGCCTCTTTTTGTTGAATATTTCAGGCTTATACAGTCTGATGGTTGTATAGTAATACCCGTTTACATCGTTGTAATAGGGTTCAATTTCTGCAAGGACATATCCGGGATAAAGCTTTCTGCAAACTTCATTAATATCACAATTGTGATTGTGAAGCTCCCGTAATTGTTTTTGAGACAGTTTGCCGTCTCTCTGTCGCTCTTTCGGTTGTTTCAGATTTCTTGAATGACTGATTTTCTTTTTGCCCTTAGTTTCTTTTGTTATGTATTGGGTAAGTCCTGTTACTCCGTATTCATCGAAGAATAATGCTGAAAACTCAGCGATGCCGTATTGCCACATTTTAATGAGCTCTTCATAAGTCAATCCACCGCTGATGATAATGTGATGGTGATGTCTTCCGTTTGGCGCTTGTTCATATACTGCAAAGTATTTTAATTCAATGCCTTTGTTTTTCAGTGCTCTTCTTATACGGCGGATAAAGTTCTTACTGTCTCTTTCTGCCTGTTCTGATGAATCGGGAAGAGAAATATCATCATATGTAAGATGTACAACTAAATCATTTTTTGTGAAATTTTCGTTTATGAGATATATGTTGTGTCGTTTTGAATTTCTTTCATTAAGAATCTGCTGTATTTCAGATGTCGGTTTTGCTTTTTTTCTTCTTGTTCCTTTTGGTTTGCTGTCAGTAAACACGGGATAAATCTGAACATCAAGATAGTTGCCGTGAAATATCATCTTTTCTCTGTTGTAACATCTCATGTTTTTTCACACTTCTTTCTCTTTAGGAATGCAGGGGGGAAGAAAGTAAAGAACGCCCGCGTTTCTTCCCCCCTGCACCCCCTATCTTTCACGGGGCGGCATAACAAAAATTATTGTGTTGAAATATATCACCATGAATAAAATGGTTCTAACTTTAATATCCCATTACAAGCCCGATAGCACCTTTCGGTGCCGACGAACTTATATAATATATAATGTAATATAGCTAAGGTATCTTTTGCCTTTTCCAAAGGCGTTTGGGTTTTAATATTTGCAGTTTGATTTTTTTACGATATAGTTTTGAATATCCGACCTGATGTCTGACTTGAGATGTACTTTTTGATACTTGCTCAAGGATTTCATCAATAACGCTCCTGAACTGCTCAATAGAATTTTCAATGATACCTGCAAGAACATCGATTAAAGAATTATATGAATCAGTAATTGCTTGAGCAAAAATACTTGGTACTTTTTCCGTTTGCTTAATAAGTTTTTGAAATGCAATACTGTCTCGAAAACATTCTTTTTTTAATAGCTCTTGAATACATTTTAAAATCTTATCATTGCTCATTATTAAGCTCCTTAAGATGATTTATATTCTGTGGCAAGAGGAAATGTGTAATCACAAACAGGTCTTGAATTGAACTCATAAGCAGTTTTTCCTGTAAAAAAGTACACACGGTTTAATTCCCAGAACTACAAATCCTGTTTTGCAGTACATTTCATCATTGAGAATATAATCAACCAAGACAACACAACTTCTGCCTGTATAAGAATCTGAGTCAGGAAGATATTCATTAAGAGCAAGCAGGTCACCCACCTGATAACATCTGTCATTAATACGGATTTCAAATGTCTTTTTGCCGTCGATAACATCCTGAAAATATTCAGGAATGCATTTCAATTCATGAATCATTTTTACATTGCTCCTTTGCAATAAGATAATAATTGTTGAATTACCGTGAGGATTGTAACTGTTGTTTCCGACTCATATAAAAATACAGCATCTGCATTTACCTGAATTGATTTGTATTGCATTCCGTTAGTACCTTTATTCTGTATCAGTTTATCGGCACCAATTAATAGAATTTTGTCACCGACATGAATATATCTCTCTACAAAACGTCCTACAGAATTGTAAGCAATACAAGGATAGTAATCAGGCTTGTCTTTATCTTTGTTTATAGCAAGTGTAAAACGGATTAACTGTCGTCCTGTTTCTATTTCTGTTCTGATTTCAGATAAACTGGCAATTCTTCCGACTTTTATTGTTTTGCTGAAGTTATCACTCTTTTTTATCATCATCTGCAGTCACCTCTGTCATTTCAATCTGAGGATTATCAGGCTGATTGTTTTCGTTATTGTAAAAAGTTATTTCAATTTGATTTTTAAAAGCATGAAGCTCCTCAATAAAAGTTTTTGTTATGATTTTCAAGGGGATAAGTATGCCTATAAGCATAAATCCGCATTTTACAGCGAAATATGTATTGCCTGTTTCATCAGTTCTCAAAGTATAAATAATATCTCTGACTGAATAATCACCGAAGGGATGATTGTGAGCTCTGTTGATGAATTCGATTCCGTATTGTGTTTTCAACGCAACCGCATCATAAGTGCTGTAAGTGACAGACAACGGCATTCTTTCAGTTTCAGTTTCATAATTGTCTGTATCGTCGAAATTAAAGTGCAAAGGCAAAGGTTCATCAATGCGAAAGGCTATCTTTTTACGCTGCGAATCGCTTATTTCATATGTATTGCAAAATGAATCTTCATCGAATTTCGGGCATCCGATAAGCGGATATATAGCCCTGCCGTCTGATAACCATTGAATATCTCTTTCAGGGTCAGAATACAGAATAAGCTGACCTGCAGTTTTACAAAGGGAAATTATTTTTTTTATCTTCATTTTTTCATTACTCCTTTCGGTGGTTCGGGAAGTGGCATCCAATGAGTTATTTCACTCTCAATAAAATTATCTGTACTTGCATTTTTCCATTTTCCAAAACGATTTACAAATGCAATAACATTTGTACCGTCAGCTTTAAAGCAAACCAAGACCTCTATATATGTTTCAGGTAATTGATTGTTTACACTTATCCACTCACCGTGCTTCACTTCCTCAACATCGGCTTTAATTTTGAAATAATTACATTTGTTTTCAACCGCATCAACACCAAAAAATCTATCATATTTGCAACAATATTGATGTATGCAATCAATGCACTTTGCCATCACCCCTCACCGCCTTTCTCGGTTGGGTGGACAGGCGAATAATAAAAGAAATTGCTTTCCGAATTTGGTTTGTGTAACGCCAAATCAACCGCATCAATGCAATTATAACAAGGACTTTCAATCGTCATTTTGTCCTTATGTTTACAAGTTCCACAAGGTGGCATATCTCTGCCCTGTTCATCAATATATCCTTTCATCTCCCTCACCTACCATTTCCATTTTTTATGAAGCCATTTACCAAACTTCAAAGGCAATTTAATATGAAGTCGCAAAGGGTAAAAATAAAATTCAGCCTTATAGGGGGCATCACCTTTTTTGTGCTTATAAAGTACAGGCTTGCTTATCATTCAGAATCACCTACCATTTCTCTTACAAGGTTGTCGATTGTATCGTCTATCCAATGACAATATTCATTACTGTAATTTTCAGCGAGATTTATCACTGCTTTTTGTGCAAACTCTTTGATTGCTTCGGCTTTTGTGGTCTTCACCCTTTCAACCGCTTCACAATATAGTTTGTCTTTTTCGTCAGCAACTTTATATGCCTCTGTTTTCCATCCATTAAGAAGCTCTTGCAACCTCTCAATCTCTGCCTTTTGACGGTTGATAAGGTCGAGGGCATTTTTTTCAAGTGTGACAACACATCTGCCGGGAACTCTTCTGATTTCACTATTATTAAAAATCGGACATTCCCCACATTTTGGAGCAATGCAACACACCAAAGCCTTTATAATCTCGTTATCTGTCATCCATGCTCACGCTCCTTTAACGCCTGTTCGGCTGCTTGTTTACGAAGTGCATTATTAAGCTTATCAAATGCCGATTGTCTTCTGATTGCCTGTTCGGCTGCTTCTTGTGTAGTGAATGCAAAACGATTGAACCATGATGAAATCGGAATGCTTGTTTTTCTTCTTGCAATATAATTGGGATAATGTACATCTAAGACTGCGAATATTGCTCTTTCTCTTATCAGAAATTCGGCAATCCTGCATTCATTTATGTAAGGTTTAAACTGACTAAAAATTACATATACTGTATCACCCACCTTACACGGCAGGTCAAGAACAAGGGATTTGTCTTTAAAGTGTTTGCAGTCAATTTGTTCATCATCAAAACCATGCAAATCCTCACAGCCTATTACAGCTAAGTGTTCGGCACACACATCATAATGAATACAATCTTTACAAGTTTTCATTTTTCGTCACCTCAAAGTTAAACCATATTTTTTCTGTACGATGAAGTCCCATTTGTGCTGTTGTTTTAATGGCGTCAGTATTCCAATCAACAAGCATTTCGTTATACAATGGGCTGTCATATCCGCTTAAAACAATTTTTGATTTACTCTGCTTTAATGCATTTAACAGCTCAATGTGTTGTTCATCCGTCATTTCATTGGCATATATATTTCTTTTTCTTAAACTCTGCAGATATGGCGGGTCACAGTATATAAGTGTGTTTTCATCGTTATATCTGTTAATAAGTTTTATTGCATCAATGTTTTCAATCTGGGCTTCCTTAAGACGGACGCAAACTTCAAAAACTCTTTCGGGAAGACAGTTCCACATTGTTGCACATCGAGGACCGCCATAAGTCTGAACATTTTTCCAACTCTTTTTTAAACTGTTTGCTGTTCCGAAAGACTGATGAAATCTTACAAGGGTTCTTCTTGCTCTCTCAACAGGGTCATCAACAGCGATTTCATAACAATCTTCAAACTCTTCTCTTGAAAATGGTGTTAATTCAATAAGCTGAGCAAGCTTATCGGGATATTCTCGGCACACTTTGAAAAGATTTACGATGTTACCGTCAATATCATTTATTGTTTCTATGTATGAAGGTTCTTTATTGAAGAATACAGCACCGCTGCCGAAATACGGCTCAACATAGACTTTATGTTCAGGAAAATGCGAGATAATCCATTTTGATATTCTCCATTTTCCACCGGGATATTTAAGAATTGCATTCATTCCCCTCACCCCACATTACAATACTCAGGCAGATTTGCCCGGACAAGTGCTGTTGCGACAGGCGGTGTGACCGCATTTCCGCATCTTGCGACTTGTTTTTCTCTTGTATAGACCTTCCCGTCAGCATCAAAATCGATTATGTAATCATCCGGAAAGCCTGAAAGGTCATACATTTCTCTTGGTGTCAGAAATCTCATTTTTATATCCTTGATGATATATTTTTCACCATAGACGGTTATAATTGCAAACCTGTCCATTGACGTAAGCGTATCAATCGGATTACGAACATCGCACGCAAGGTGATTTGTGCCGTAATACTTAATCAGATATGCATATACAAGTTCGTGATGGTCTTTACAGGATATTGTTGTCAACGGTTCTTTGATACTTTGTCCGTTCATATGATTTCTCAGGGTCACGATGTAAGGCAGAATCAGTGCATATCGGTTTGCTGTATCAAGTGTCATTACAGGACTTTTTACACTCTGACCCCTGTTCTCATTTCCTTGTTCTGAATGATACTGAATGAGGAAAGGAAGATATTTTTCATCAACCATATATGGTTCAGGGTCGTCCAGAACAAAACGCTTTAACCCTTTTGCAATACGAAGCATTGTATTGTCACATAACGGCTTACTTCTCTCAAATATGCTGTTGCCGGGATTACTCCAATCAATACATTCCGCTGCGGTTCTGTACGGAAGTTTCTCACCGTTCTTAACGGCTTCGCTGTCTTTCGGTGCATGGGTATGTTCAGGAAATATAATTTCTTTACCGTCACAACGGGCAATCATATAAAACCTTGTACGGGTTGTCGGTGCTCCGTAATCACAGGATTTTTCCGTTCTGTACTGAACTTTATATCCGAGACCTTCTGACAGCTTATCTGCTTCATCAGAATCAACGGATATTTCAAGAGCATTGCACATTTCCGCAAAAGCAGGGTGTGATTTCGGTATTCCTGTTGTAAGTGCAAGAATAAATCCCTGAAATGTTTCACCTGCAAATTCCTTGATAGGTTTGTTGTCTGCTCCGAGAGGTCCCCATGTCTGAATTTCGGGAACATTTTCAAGCATTATCACTCTCGGTCTTACAAGTAACGCCCATCTGATTGCAACCCAGGCAAGACCACGGATTTTCTTATCAACAGGCTTACCGCCCTTTGCTCTTGAAAAGTGTTTGCAGTCGGGAGAGAACCAGGCAAGTGCAACAGAACGGCCGTTGCATGCTTCAATCGGGTCAACTTCCCACACATCTTCACAATAATGCTTTGTGTTCGGATGATTCGCCTTGTGCATTGCGATTGCATCAGGGTCGTGATTGATTGCAATATCAACATTTCTGCCGATTGCAATTTCAATCCCCGTAGATGCTCCGCCCCCACCGGCAAAGTTGTCAACGAAGATTTCGTTATTCAATATTTTTACACACTTCTTTCTTGACATTTCTTTCAATGTCGTATAAAATATTAGTAGATATTTTTTGTATCTGCCGCATATGGAGTGCCCGCTCCTATGCGGCTTTTTTTTATTGTCTTTTACAACCGCATTTGTGAATGATTGAAATTATTGAGGAATAGCTTCTTCCCATTAACTCTGCGATTTCATTATTGCTCTTGCCGGCTTCGATATATGAACGAAGCTCCGCTATCTGTTCATCGGTCCAGCTGTGACGATTATATGCGGGTTCATATTTTCCGGCATTGCTGAGAATTCTTCTTACTGTTACAGTACAAATATCAAAGTGTTCAGCAAGTTTATGAACTTCAATACCATCGTCATACAGTTCAATCAGTTTCAGGATTTCATCACCGGAGAGAGTTTTGTTCTGTTTGCGAATACGGGTCTGTTTTGATGCAGAAGATTTTTGTTTTTTGACTGTCTTGTCGGAGAGCATCGTTGCCATATACATTCCGCATGTCATATGTTTCTTGTGTTTTCCTCTGTTCTGTTCATTGTATTGATTGACAGCCGTTACAACAGTATCTATATCAGGCATTATTTTCACCGTCCTTTTTATTGAATATAGATGATTCAATTATTTTTCCTCTGAGTTCATTGATAACAGACAGTGATTTTATTTGTTCAGGAGTAAACCCCGTGTCTTCATATATTTTTAATGCCAAGTAGCAAAGGACACCGAACTCAGGATTTTCAAGGATGTCCTTCATCGTAAATTCATCTGTTATCTTTTTCATAAATTTCTCCTTTGAAGAACAGGGTAGGAGAGAATACTGAAAACAACATTACAGCTCCGAATATCGCAAGCATTACAAACACAGCAATAAAGCCTGTCTGCAATAAGAATGTGATTATTCTGCAAATGAGTTCATATGTTTTCATGCACTCACCCCCATATTCAGAAGTTTTTCTTTTGATATGCGCCACTGATTACCGATTTTTATTGCATCAATTTCACCGTTATTAATAAGATTCAACACTGTCCGTTCTGAAAGCTGTAAAAGAACTGCAGCCTGTTGGATTGTCATCAGCACAGGTACTTTTTCATATTCCGTATACACGTTATATGTTGCAGGCTTACATCTTGGTCTGCCCGGCATTATATCTTCACTCCTTTTCTCATTATTTTTTCTAAGGCTTTATCTGCCTTGTATTCGTTTGTTCTGCCGATTATACAGAGCTGATTGTCGGGAAGCTCCTGACATAAGATGTTGAGAGCTCCCACAAATGATATACATTCAAAAAGAATGTAATCAGCTTCACCGTCTGAGTATTCATCAATAGCAGACCATCTGCCGTTGAGACTCTTAAGTTTAATGTTCTGATATTTCTGCATTATCAGGCACCTCGTTTGATTCATTATTGCTGCAGTCAACATCTTCAATAAAATCAATAAACTTGTTGTCGTTGCAAATCTCAGCAAAGACACAACTACTACAGAAATTTGAACTGTTGCAATTTGCAGACATTTTTCTGAATTCTTCTTTTGTACATGAAATTTTCATTTGTTTCACCTCACTAAATTAATTAGAACGGTTCTTCCTTTTCTGCTAAAAGCTCCCCGTTAAGTGACCAGTATCTTGTCACATAACGCAGGGGGTTTTCTTTCGTGTCACTGCCTCTTCTTGCGACAGTTTTTATTACAGGTATTACACAAGCTTTTTCTGTTGCTGTTGCAATGTTGTAATTGCTTTTGCCTGTGTTCATAAGTATTTCTTCTATATTTTCTGATGCTGTTTTTTCACTATCTGCCATACTTTTCACCTCACTAATTATCAAGTCGCACTTATGCGACAAACTGCGCAAAAAAAATTCTCATTACTTCATTGTATTTAAGCTCAAGAATAGTTGCAATTTCATCAGCTTCCTTTATCGAGAAAGATTCACCGGCAGAGTTAATCTTTCTATAAAATGTGCTTTTATCAAAAGAAAGCTTCTCTGAGAAAGTGTTTAATGAATATCCTTTTTCTGCTATGGCACCTTTTAAACTATCGATGTTTACCATAAAAATCACCTCATTTTATATTGTTGCATATCTGCGACATATTCATATTAGCAAAGAAAATTTCATTTGTCAAGCATTATTTTCGCATCTTTGCAATTTTTTTTGTATTTTTGCAAATTATCTGTTGCAATTTTGCGAAAATTGTGTTAATATATGTGTGGTGATTATAATGACAATTGGTGAAAGAATAAAAAAAAGACGAACAGAAATTGGATTGTCTGTTGATGAACTTGCATCTATGATAGGTAAAAACAGAGCAACAATATACAGATATGAAAGTGAAGATATTGAAAATTTGCCTGTTTCTATTTTGGAGCCTCTTGCAAAAGCATTAAGAACTTCTCCTGCAGAACTGTTTGGTTGGAGCAGTGAAACAGGTGAAAAATATTCAACAGATAATTATTACAATGCAATTAACATTATCCCTATTCCAAAAATGAAAAAAGTCCCCCTGCTCGGCACTATTGCCTGCGGAGAACCTATACTTGCACAAGAAAATATTGATGCATATATAAATATGCCTGAAGATGTTGGTTGTAGTTTTGCACTTCGATGCAAAGGTGACAGTATGATTAATGCCCGCATCTTTGATGGGGATATTGTTTATATCCGTGAACAGCCTGATGTTGAAAACGGTCAAATTGCAGCTGTTCTGATAGACAATGAAGCAACTCTGAAAAAGGTATATAAATATCCTAACAGAATCGAACTCAGACCTGAAAATCCGACAATGAAGCCGTTGGAATATGAAGGTGAGGATATGAACAAGGTCAGAATTCTCGGAAAAGCAGTATATTTTCTCAGTCCTGTTCAGTAAATTATAATTATTTTGTTACATTTTTATATTTTCTGAATTTATATAATTGTAATTATTGATTTAAGGAGCATCATTTATGAGTAAAAAATCTAATTCAAGCCCGATATTTACAATTATTCTTGTTATTCTTGGTTTATGCGTTCTTTCAATTATTCTTGATTATTGGTACATATTTTTGACTATTGCTGTTATTGGGATTGCTGTTACAATTTATATTATACAGAAAAGAAAAAAGAAAAAAGAATTAAATACTAAAGTGTCTGATAATATTGTTGAGACAGTTTCACAAAATTCTTCAACTGCAAAAAATATACCCTATGAATCTCAAAATGATTATAGTATTGGAAATGCTAAAGCTAAACTGATTACACTTGATTTCAATAATATAAATCATATTCGTAATTGTTTTATAGCCTTTGATGTGGAAACAACGGGATTAAATAATAAGATAGATAGAATTGTTGAAATTGGTGCAGTTTTGTTCAAAAACGGTAAAGTCGAGAAGGAATTTTCAACTCTTGTGAATCCAGGTATCCGTATCTCGCAGAAAGCATCCTCGATTAATCATATTACAAATGAAATGCTTGTTTCTGCACCTTCTGAAAATGAAGTATATGGTAATTTGATTGAATTTTTAGGAGATGCTTTGCAGGGTGAAACTGTGATGTGTGCACATAATGCAAATTTTGATTTTTCTTTTCTTTGTAACACATTGTCTCGACTTGGTTATGATGCAAATATTGAGTATTTAGATACTTTGAACATTTCAAGAAAATACCTGCATGGCTTGGAAAACTATAAACAACCTACAATTGAAAATCATTTCGGTTTGATAAACACTGCTTCTCATAGAGCAGGAAATGATGCTGAAAATTGTGGTTATATATTAACAAAGTTACTTGATATTGCATTTACATCTTTTGGGAAAGAAGAGTTAAAAAAAGAAAAATTGAAGTTGACACAAGAAGAATTGGAAATTTGTGCATTTATTCAAAAGATGATTTCTGAACGTTGTGATGATATTTCTTTACTTGGATTTAGAAAAAATGGCAGTGGTTATATTGAAGCCGGTTGTATTTATAGATTCTTGAAATTTAAATGTTCAAAGAAATGTAATTATCTGTTAGTTAAAAATGATTGTGAAACCATATCCAGTTATACTACTGAACCTTGCACGCAAAGTGAAGGCGGTGAACGGTTTGTTAGATTGCTTTTCTCAAGTCCCTTTGATTTAAAAGATTTTGCGGATTATTTTTATAATGAATTTTTTGAAAGCCGATCAAGTGCTGAAGCGTACGCATCATATTATAACAAAAATCTATGTGACGAAAAGAATTTGTTCACTACTCAATTGACTGAAGATAGAGTTTACTCATTGCTTGAAGAAGCAAGAAAAAGACTAACAGAAGAATCCAATGCGAAAATAGATGTATCTGAAAAACAAGAAGAAGTTTCAGATAAAATAGAAGTGAACTCGACAGAAACAAAACTGCCCCGAGGTCGAATTGTTATTCAGATGGATGCTAACGAAAATATTATAAGAGAATTTGAAACAATTTCTGCTGCAAGTCAAGAAATTGGGGTTAGTCCTAAATGCATTCGTGATGCTGCTAACGGGATACAAAAGACTGCCGGTGGTTTTAAATGGAAATATAAGCAATAAATAAAAAATCCGCCACTCTGACTGGACCTCAGAGTGACGGAAGATACAGGGAGTGTGTTCACTACCCATTCACAGTTGTAGTATATCACACTCCCTTGAAATTTACAAGGGGTATTTTTATGCCCTTTACAGGAGTGTGTTCAGAAATGGCTAAAAAATCAAATAAAAAGAGGTCTGACGGCAGAATTGCAGTTCAGGTGTATCTCGGTCTTGTAGACGGAAAACGCAAATATAAGACCGTCTACGGAGCAACACAGAAAGAAGCAGATCAGAAAGCTGAAGAGCTTAAAGCAAAAATGCGAAAAGGTTTTGATATAGAAAAGGAAAATGACAGTTTCAGTAAATGGGCTGAAATGTGGTTAACTCAAAAATCTATTGAAATAGGGACATCTCAAAAAGAATCATACAAAGGCTCTATTGACAAATTAAATGAATATATCGGTAATTATGCATTAAAATCAATCAGAACATTTGATATTCAGTCTATTATTAACGATTATTACATTGAGAATCCAACCACAAAAAAACCATCTTCAAAAAGACTTCTCGAATTAATAAAAAACACAGCAGTTCAGATATTTCAATTTGCAATTGAAAACAGAGTACTTGATTTTAACCCTGCGGTAAGTGTTAAAATTCCTAAAAACGCAGTCCAATCAAGCAGACGTGCATTGACATACGATGAAAGGCTTTGGATTATAAACACAAGCCACCGAATGCAGACTGCTGCAATGATAATGATGTTTGCGGGATTGCGTAAAGGAGAGTTAATTCCGCTTACATGGAAAGATATTGATTTAAACAATGGAACAATATCTGTAAATAAAGCTGTTGAAATGATTGACCGAAAACCAAGAGTAAAAAGTACAAAGACACAGGCAGGTATCAGAACAATATATATCCCGGATATTCTTAAAAATTATCTTGCCAATCAGAAAAAAGATAACATTCTTGTTTGTCCGTCTCTTAACGGAAATATGTTTACAAAAGATTCTTTCCGTTCCTCTTGGGAATCATATTTAAATGAGATTGATATTAAATTTGGATATCATCCACAAAAACAAAGCAAGCACGATCCACGATTCCACGGTCGTACAATTCCCAATATAACACCGCACATGCTCCGCCATACTTTCTGCTCTATGATGTATGAAAGTGGTGTGGATGTAATGAGTGCAAAAAATCAAATGGGACATGCTGATATTCAAACCACATTGAATATTTACACTCATATTTCATCAGAACATACTGCTAAGGAAATGCAAAAAATGAATGTGAAAAGTGAAGAATGCAAGTCAGATGCAAGTCAACAAGCATAACAAATGGCTATATTAAGCCATTATTTAGTTATTTACTTCTGCTTTGGGAGCAGGATGCCGGGAGTTCGAGTCTCTTCACTCCGACCATAAGAGTATTGGTTCTGCTGATACTCTTTTTTTTTGCGAGCAAAGCAGGTTCCTGCTTTGGGCATCAAGTACGACCGCTGCCTGTGGCAGATAAAGGAAGTACGAGATGGCGTAGCGGTCAAAATTGTGCGAAGCAAGAGCGAGCAAACAATTTTGGGAACCGCAAGAGGCACAAAGTGAGGATGCCGGGAGTTCGAGTCTCTTCACTCCGACCATAGGAGCATCGGTTTTACCGATGCTCTTTTTTTGTTTATAACTCTTGACACCACCTCTCTTTATAAGTAAAATAAAATAGATATACTATGAAAGGAAATTGCTTATGAAGACAATTTCTGTAATCGGTGGCGGTGCATCGGGTTTTGCTGCCGCAATTGAGGCGGCAAGAGTCAGCCGTGAAATGAAAATCGACGTTAAAGTTAATATATATGAAAGACTTCCGAAGGCAGGCAAGAAGATACTTGCAACGGGCAACGGAAGATGTAATGTTCTCAATTCCCGTAACGAAATTGACAACTACAACGGTGACAGAAAGTTCATTTCGTCCGTTTTCAGTCAGTATGATGTAAAAAGTAACATTGAATTTTTCGGAAGTTTGGGTATCTGTCTTTCCGAAGAGGATGACGGAAGACTTTATCCTATGAGCAATCAGGCTTCAACCGTGCTTGATGCACTTCGTTTTGAAGCTGAGCTCCTCGGAATTGAAATTATCTGCGATATAAAAATTACATCTGTTAAAAAGCACAATGACGGCTTTATTCTTAATGATACATTTTATTGTGATTCTGTTATTGTTGCGGGAGGCGGAAAATCCGCACCCGTGCAGGGCTCTGACGGCTCATGCTACGATATTCTTTCATCATTCGGTGTGCGTATTAAACCGTGTTTCCCTTCTCTTACGGGAATTATGTTTAAAAAGAAGAATAAAGACCTTAAAGGAACACGTGCTGCAGGCGAAATTCTCATAGTTGATAACGGCAGAGTGGTTGCCGCATCGTCGGGAGAACTGCAGTATACCGATTACGGTGTTTCGGGTATCCCCGCAATGGAAGTTTCAAGGGCTGTTTCAGGTCATTTTGCTAAAAAAGTACAGGGAAAGGTTGTTGCGGCAATCAATTCCTTGCCCGATTTCACTCCCGAAGAAATTTATGATTACATACTAAGAAGAAAACAGCATAATCCCTCTCTTCTCTGCGAAGACCTTCTTTCGGGTGTTATGCCGAAAAAATTAGGTGTTGCAAAGCTTCATTCTGCAGGAATTGATATTCATTCCCCCGTTTCATCACTTAATAAAAACAAAATCGCTCTTCTTACCGAAATTATAAATTCAGAGCTTTTTGAAGTATCGGGAACGCTTAATTTTGAAAATTCTCAGGTCACCGCAGGCGGTGCAGATACAAAAATGTTCGATACATCTACACTTGAATGCAAAAAAGTAAAGGGGCTTTATGCATGCGGTGAAGTTCTTGATGTTGATGCACGTTGCGGCGGATATAATCTATCATGGGCATGGAGCTCAGGCAGATGTGCAGGTGCCGCTGCCGTTAAAAGTTTTGGAGTGTAAAATATGCTTAGAATTAATGAAATAGCCGTTGATGTAGGTGCTTCAATTGAAACAATCAGAACCGAAGCTGCAAAAATCATCGGTGTGGATTACAATGATTTCACGGAATTTGAAATTTCAAGGGAATCAATTGATTCACGTAAGAAAAATAACATAAAAATGATTTATTCCGTTGATATTGAACTTGAAAACGGTGAAGAAGATATTGCCGCACGTTTCCCTATCAATAAAGTTATGTTCAAAGAACGCTATAAATACGAAATCCCTCCCGTAAAGAGAACATCTTCACTTCGTCCAGTTATTGTAGGTTTCGGTCCCGCAGGAATGCTTTGCGGTCTGATTCTTGCAAAATGCGGTCTTCGTCCGATTATTCTTGAAAGAGGTAATGACGTTGAAACAAGAACAAAGGATGTAAAGGACTTCTGGACTTACAGAAAACTCAATACTTCTTCAAATGTTCAGTTCGGCGAAGGCGGTGCGGGAACATTCTCTGACGGTAAGCTAACAACCGGCATCAAGGACAGCCGTTGCAGAGAGGTTTTTAATCAGCTTTATCTTCACGGTGCACCTGAAGAGATTCTTTATTCCGCAAGACCTCATATCGGCACGGATAAACTCGGCGGTGTTGTCAAGAATATAAGAGAAGACATCTTTTCAATGGGCGGTGAAGTCCGTTTCGGCTGTCAGCTTACTGATATCATCGTAGTAAATGACTTCGTTCACGGTGTGACATATAAAGATGCAAACGGAAGTGAATCTGACCTTGAAACAGACTGTGTTGTTCTTTGCATCGGTCATTCCGCAAGGGATACTGTAGAAATGCTCTTTAATAAAGGCATTAAAATGGAGCAGAAAGCATTCTCTGTGGGTACGAGAATCGAACACCCTCAGGAGCTTATCAATAAAGCTCAGTACGGCAGTATGTGGAATAATCCCGTTCTCGGTGCCGCAGATTATAAACTTTCAAATCATCCTCTCCACGGCAGAGGCGGTTATACATTCTGTATGTGTCCCGGCGGTACGGTTGTTGCCGCATCAAGTGAAGAAGGCGGAATGGTCGTTAACGGCATGAGTGAATATGCACGTGACGGTGAAAATGCAAACTGTGCAATTCTTGTAGGTATTGAGCCCTCATATTTTGAAGACGATCACCCGTTATCGGGTATCGCATTTCAGAGAAAAATCGAAAGAGCAGGATATGAGCAGGGCGGTTGCGATTACACGGCTCCCGCACAGCTTGTGGGAGATTTTCTCAAAGGTCAGCCTTCAACAAAAAAGGGAAGTGTAAATCCCACATGTCCAACAGGTGTAAATTTCACCGATATCAGAAAAGTTCTTCCCGATGTTGTTACAACTACAATTTATGATGCTATAGTTGCATGGGATAAGAAACTTCACGGTTACGCACTGCCCGATGCGGTGCTCACTTTCCCCGAAAGCAGAAGCTCATCACCCGTAAGAATTCTTCGTGATGAATTCTTCCAGACAAATGTCAGGGGGCTTTATCCCTGCGGTGAAGGTGCCGGATATGCAGGCGGTATTGTTTCAGCTGCAGTTGACGGTATGAGATGTGCAGAAGCAGTCCTTTCAGATGAAACATAAAATTAAAATATTAGCTATTGTTTAATAATAAATAATATGTTATAATACAATAATAAACCTAACGGAGGTATTTTTGTATGGGTTTTTATAATAATTTATGTCCCGGATGTATGAATGAAATACATGACGCCGAAGTGTGTCCTTACTGCGGATTTGATATGAATTCACGTCAGGAGGCACCGTATCTTGAATACGGCACCGTTCTTGCCGGTAAATATGTTGTAGGAGACATACTCGAAAGCAATTCGGAAGGTGTTACATATCTTGGTCTTGACACAATAACAAACAACTGTGTCAGAATCAGGGAGTTCCTTCCCGCCGGCTTTTCAACAAGAGCTCAGGAAGAAACAGCTGTAAGTGTTATCGGCGATGAACCGATTTACAGACAGTTCCTCAGAGATTTCCTTGATATGTGGCATTCGCTTTTTAAACTCCGCTCAATGGAATGTCTTATCACGGTTCTTGACGTATTTGAAGCTAACAATACGGCTTATGCTGTTGCAGAGGCAGACGGCACACAGACTCTTTCCGATTTTCTCAACGAAAAAGAAGGTGTTCTTGAATGGTCAGTTATAACAGAAAAGCTTTTCCCCGTTCTTGACGCAATTGAAGCTATTAACGCTGAAGGTGTTATTCACGGTGCAATTTCACCCGATACACTTTTCCTGTGCGGTAACGGTAAATTCAAGCTCTGGGGCTTCGGTATAAAAGAAATCAGAAAAGCAGAAGGTCAGATTGTTTCAGATTTAAGACCGGGCTATGCAGCAATTGAGCAGTATTCCAATGATATGAAACTTTCTCCCGCAACCGATGTTTACGGTTTTGTCGCTGTCCTTTATAAATGTGTAACGGGTTCAATGCCCGTTGACGCTCAGATACGTTTTGCATCGGATACACTTTCAATCCCCGCTCAGTATGCAAGAGAACTGCCCGATTATGTTCTTGCTGCATTTATCGGTGCTTTACAGGTTGACCCTTCAGACCGTACATCAGATATAGCAGGTCTTAAACTTTCTTTTACGAAGGAAGTATACGAAAGACGGAAATTACAGGCAGCGGCAGTTGCAAATGCGGCCCTTATCGACCCTATAAGTGATATGGAAGGTCCGGACCCGAGTAAACTTATAAAAGAGCCCGAACCCGTTCTTGTAACAGGTCCTTCAGGTGTATCGGTTCTCAGAAATGATACCGAGTCCGCAGGTTCAACGGCTTCAACAGTTGTTATGAGCATCTGTATAGTTCTTGTTATGCTTATATTCTTCGGTTGTCTTGCTCTTACGGGGGTTATTTCATTCAATTTCGGCGGCGGTATCGGCGGAAAGACAGTTGAAATGCCTAATTTTGAGAATTACATGAAAGACGACCAGTATATAGTTGATGTTGCAAACAGTTACGGACTTCAGATTACTCTTAACCCCGCTTCATCTGATGTTTATGCTGAAGGCGTTATCTTCGAGCAGAATATAGCTCCCGGTACAAAGATTGCTAAGGGGTCTCAGGTAGTTCTGACTTACAGTAAAGGTTATTCAACCGTAACTCTTCCCGATTTTGTCGGTGTTTCCGTTACGGAAACCATTTATTATCTCGGCAGACTCAATCTTTCGTATAACATTGTTGAAAAACAGAATCCCGGCGGACAGAAAGCAGGGCACGTTGCTTCAATTACTCCTGCTGCAGGTTCTGTAGTTTATGAAGAAACTGAAATCACAGTTGAAGTATGGGGCGATGCTCCTGCAGGAAGCGGTATTGTAGGCCCTGATACAGGCAGTCAGATTACAGATTCATCTTCTGTTATTGACAGTATTTTCGGTTCACTTTCAGACAGCGTGAGCGGTCTTGGTGACACAATCCAGAATTTCTTCGGATAATGGAGGCATTATAATGCTTGAAAATCTCATTAAAAAGCATATTGACGGCATTCAGGAATATGCAGAACTTCGTGCTCAGGTCAATTCATCTGCAAAGGTGCGTATTTCATCAGGTAACCTTGTTGTAAATACCCGTGTAACATCAGGCGGTGTGAGTGCGAGAGTATATAAAAACGGTGTTTACGGCTTTTCATCAATGGGTGAATACTCCGATGAAAGCATAAAGAGTGTTCTCGGTGCCGCAAAAGATAATGCTGTTTTTCTTGATAAATGCGTAAATAAGGGAAAAACGCCTCTTATCCTTACCGATAAGGCATTTTATCAGGGAGATATAAAATATATCGATGTTCCTCAGAAAGTTCTTATTGACTACGCAAGAGAGCTTGATGACTATATCGTCAATAAATATCCCGACCTTGCAAGCAGAAGTGTTATCATCGCTTCGGATGCAATCGAAAAGCTCCTTCATGTTACAACAGGCAGTTTTTCACATTCACTTGCACCCCGTTCATGTATTTATGTTTACATGGCTGCTGAATGTTCAGACGGTTCAACGGTTGAGCTTTTTGATATCATGAACTGCGGTAAGGGATTCTTTACAGAGCTTTTCAGCACTCCTGCAGAACTTTATGAAAAGGTTGATGACCTTTATGAAAAGCTTATGGCAAAAAAAGAAGGTGTTTTCTCGGAAGCGGGTGTGTGTGACTGTATTATTGATTCTTCAATTGCAGGTATGATTGCCCACGAAGCAGTAGGACACACCGTTGAAGCAGACCTTGTTCTTGCAGGCTCCGTTGCTGCAACAAACCTCGGTAAACAGGTTGCATCAGATAAAATCACCATAATTGACTTCGCTCATACAGCATTCGGCAAGGAAGTTCCTCTGCCCGTTTATGTTGATGATGAAGGTACTCCCTGCGAAGATGCCGTTCTTATTAAAGACGGTATTCTTACAGGATATATGAACAATAAAGAGAGTGCAATGCACTTCGGAATGAAGCCTCTCGGCAATGCGAGAGCATACGGTTTCTCAGATGAACCTCTTATCAGAATGAGAAACACAGCCATTCTTCCCGGTACAGATAAACTCGAAGATATGATAGCTTCAATTGATAACGGATATTATCTCACACGTACACAGAACGGTCAGGCAGACACAACGGGTGAGTTTATGTTCGGTATCACAATGGGCTATGAAATCAAAAACGGTAAGCTCGGAAGAGCTATAAGAGACACCACAATCTCAGGTGTTGCATTTGAAACGCTTAAAACAGTTGATATGCTTTCAGACAAAATGGGCTGGTCTTCATCAGGTTACTGCGGCAAAAAACAGCCGATGCCCGTATCTGACGGCGGTCCCGATGTCAAGTGCAGAATCAACATCGGCGGACGATAAGAAAGGGGAGTAGTTATGAATATTTCAGAACTTAAAGAAATTGCTCAGTATACGCTCTCCCGTCTTAAGGAGTACGGTGCTGATGAAGCACAGTGCAAGGTTCAGTTCGGTGTTGTTGATGAAATCAATGTTGATGCGGGAGAATTCAGCCTTATGCGTTCAACATTTGACAGCGCTGTTACAATGAAAGTCATCAAGGATATGAAAAAAGGCGTCATTGCTATAAACAAAATTGATAAAGATTCAATTGATGAAGCGGCAAAAGAGTGTGTTGCCGCCGCAGAAGTTGCTTCCGAAGACGATTGTCTTTCAATCGCAGAAAAACAGGAGAATGAAGACTTCTCATTCGGTGTTTCCGAAAGTGACAGAGAAAAATTCTTTGAAAGAATAAAAGAATATCTTGATGATGTCAATAAAGAGTTCCCCAAAGTGTTTATTGAACAGTTAATTGCTGATTTTGCAGATTCAAAATCCGTTTATGCAAACACAAACGGAACTGAGTTTTCATACAGAACAGCTTATTATTCAATGGGTTCAATGTATTCAGCACATGACGGAGACATGACAACATCATTTAATTCAACAGGTGTTGATTTTGTTGACCTGAGTGAGCCTATAATGAATAAAGGTACTCAGAGAATGATGTATGAGCTGTGTGAAAAAGAACTCGAAGCCGAGCCTTTTGAAGGCAAATTTACAGGTGTTGCAGTATTTGCTCCCTCAGCTCTCGGTGATATTATCGGTACTGCAATCGACAACTTCACAGGTGACGAAACAATCATTGACAGTACAAGCCCGTGGAGAAACAAGCTCAATGAAAAAGTTGCATCTGATTCTCTTACGGTAAGACTTATTCCGATTGATGAAAGAATCATCGGCGGTGAAAGATACACGGCAGAAGGCTACAGAACAGAAAATTGCGATATTATTAAGAACGGTATTCTTGAAAACTTCACTCTGAGTGAATATGCGGCAAGAAAATCGGGTGAAAAAAGATGTCCTACACTTTCAAGCTGTATGGAAGTTGTCGCAGGCAATACTCCTTACGATGAACTCATTTCAAAGATTCATAAGGGCATTCTCGTATGCCGTGTGTCAGGCGGTTCACCTGCAGGAAACGGTGATTTCTCAGGCGTTGCCAAGAATTCATTCCTTATTGAAAACGGTAAAATCACAAAGCCCGTTCTTGAAACAATGCTCAGCGGTAACCTTGCAGATATGCTTATGAATGTTACCGATATTTCAAAGGAAACTGCCGAAGACGGTTCAACTGTCTATCCGTGGGTTGCTTTTGACGGTGTTACAGTTTCGGGTAAATAAGAAAAATTTGCAAATCCTCTTGAAATTGTAGTATTATTATGTTATATTATTTACAGAAAACTATATTGAAAGTGAGGTAAAATTATGAATCTTAATACAATTATTGTTACACTTGACTATCTTATCAGAAAAGTTATGGCTCTGCTTGATTCACTTATGGAAAAACTCGGTATTACAACAACTGCTCCTGAAACAACAACAGTTGCTGACGGCGAAACAACAACAGCTCCCGCAGCTGAAGTATAAGTTCTGTAAATCAATTGCTCCTCATCTGAGGGGCAGTTTTTTTGTCTCTTTAGGTGTAGAAACGAGCGGAGCAAAAATAAAAACGGCGAGCTGAAAGCAAGCCGAAAAAAATATGCAGAAGAAATCTCCGAGTATTTAACTCCACGGAAAGTAGATTGATGTTTTTTATGCAATCTGATATTATATATCTATAAATCCGAAGGAGAATAACAATGAATACATATATTACAGGCACGGTAATCAAAAAACTGCGTGAAGAAAAAGGTATGACACAGTTGCAACTTGCAGAAGCCACGGGAGTCAGCGACAAAGCCGTGTCAAAATGGGAAACAGCAAAGGGACTGCCCGATATCACACTCATTGAGCCCCTTGCAAAAGCTCTGAGGGTATCTGTAATGGAACTTATGTCAGGCGACACAGTTATAAATAAAAATACATCATCAAATATGCTTCGTTCTAAATTCTATGTCTGTCCAGTATGCGGAAATATCATTCATACAACGGGTGATGCTGTTATAAGCTGTTGCGGAATAACTCTTCCTCCTCTTGAAGCCGAAGAAACAGATTATGACCATAAAATAAATATTGAAAAAGTTGAGGATGAACATTTTATCACAATAAACCATAGTATGACAAAAACTCATTTTATCTCATTTATTGCTTATCTTACATCTGACAGAGTTCAATTTGTAAAATTCTATCCGGAAGGCAATGCCGAAACAAGGTTTCAGCTAAGAGGACGGGGATATATTTATATTTATTGCAATAAACACGGGCTTATGAAACAGAAGATTTAATTATAAGAAAAAATCCTCCATGGGTTCATGGAGGAAAAATTTTTGCTTACTTTTTAAGCGATTCTCTGAGTTTTTTTCCGTAATTTCTCATTTCCAGAACAATGTCGCCTTCAGCATGGAAGTAGCAGTCTTTCTTTGAAAGAATTTTATATTCAAGCTCTCTCAGACCCATAATTACAAGACCGCCGACAAATGCGCTTGCAAGAATTATGAAGAAGAGGGGAAGTCTGCATGTAAGGAAATCGCCTGAACGAAGGGGAAGAGTGAAACTCATGTAAATTTCACCTGCTTCAAAAAGCTCGGTATAGGTGTAATCAACAGCACCGTATGTATAGTTGCCTGTTGCATATTTCGGGAGACTTCCGTCTGTGTATGCAGTGTTCACAATGCCGAAAAGTGCTGTCAGAACACCGCCGACTGCAGAACCAGCCATAAGTCCGGGGATAACCGTAAACGGACTTCTCATTGCCATAGGCATTGAGGGGGCAATTGTAAGCTTGATGTTTTCAAAGAAGGCATTAATGGGACCTGTTGTTGCAAGGTTGAAATCATCTGTATTTGTCTTTCCGCCCTTTTTGAAAAGTTTGCAGTTGAGAATACCGAAGAAAGCAGTCCAGCCGATTGTAATGAAACAAACTGAATATATAGTAATAAGCTGAGCATTACCCGTTGCAAGATATGAAGCTGTTGCAACGGAGAATGCCGCAAGAGAAACAGGTCCTATTGTGTCGAAACCTACCATAAGTCCCATGATGAGTGCGGCAAGAACAACATTTGATGATGCAACATCAGAAAGAATAATATAAAGCTTTTCTGCGAGAACGCCGAAGGGGAGTTCAATACCGTATTTTACGAGAATGAATGTCAGAGCACACATTGCTACGGGAATGATAAGTACCATAACAATAAGGTCAACACCTTCAATGATTGTTATACCTCTGAGATCTTCGGGGATGGCTTTTATTTTGTTTCTTATTTTACCTATAATTTTATCAATACCGTTGCCGATGCTGATTTTCGCTCTGTCCCAGCCTGCGTAAAGCAGTTTTATTCCGAGTGCAAGGAATACAGCCATAATAAGATAACCCATATATCCTATAGCAGTTGCATTCTGATAATTCGCAGGTGTTGCAAAGAAACAAGCATACATGTTTTCGGCACTTGCAGATGCTTCTGTAAAGTGGCAAAAATAAACAGACAATGCAAGTGACGGTGCTATTGCGGGAATACCTGCAATGAGATAGGATACAACTACAGCGAGAGCTACAAAGAAGAAATCGGTTGCCCAGAAAAGGATGAACCATAATGCAGGTTCGTTTTCTGCTCCCGTTGCTCCGAGCATGTGATATGTTTGGAATAAGTTCTGAATTACAAAGAAGAAACCTGCACCGAGTGCACCGAAAAGCTGAACAATGAACATAATCGATGTTGCACGGTAGATTTTACTCTTTGTGTCAAGATAGAGGTTTTTCATTTTTCTTTTTCCCTTTCACATTTTTATTTAATCGAACGGTGTACTGATATTCTTGAATCTGAAATTTACAATTTCTTTTTCAGAAGTGTATCTTGAAAGAGAGAGTATCAGACCGATTGCGATATAAATACATAAATTTGATGAGCCGCCCGCACTGAGATACGGCAAAGTGATACCAATTACGGGCAATAATTTAAGACACATTCCGATGTTGACAATAAGCTGTGATGCAATCATTGATGCAACACCTGTACAAAGAAGAAATACTGTTCTGTCATTTGATTTCTTTCCGATATTTATAATTCTGAATACCAGAATGATGAATACTGCAAGAGTGAGTAAACAGCCGATAAGTCCGAATTCTTCACCTATAACGGAGAAAATCATATCATTTTCACTTTCGGGAACAATACCTGCCTGAGTGTATTCGCCTTTAAAAAGTCCCTGACCGAATATTCCTCCGTTTTTTACGGCTCTTAAGCCCTGCTCCTGTTGATATATGATGTCAGGATATTCTTCAGGTTTTATTAAAGCCAGAATTCTGTCTTTCTGAATGCTTGAGAAAACAAAGTTCCATGCAAGAGGCAATGCGGCAAGAACAAGGCCCGCACCAATCAGGAAGTAACTGAATTTCAGTTCAGCCGCAAAAAGCATAATAATGAAAATCAGAATAAAGATGAGTGCACTTCCCATATCGCCGCTGACTAAAACAAGAAGAATCGGTACAGCCGCATGAATACAAAGAAAAATTACGTTCTTAAGTGAATTAATTTCATCTCTTACTGTATCAAGATGAACGGTAAATGTAATAATAAAGCCGATTTTGACGAGTTCGGACGGCTGGAAGTAAAGTCCCGAACTGCCAAGTATAATCCAAGTTTTTACATCCGGTCTTGAAGGCGGTCCTACACCTACACCGGGGATAAAAAGCAACAGCATCAGAAAAATGCATACACCTGCAATAACGGGCCATAGTCGTACTATAAAATTGTAATCAATCACCGAAATTATCAGAGACATAACAACACCGATGCTTACGGCAATTATCATAACTCTTGCATCTCGTGAGATCATTTCTTCTCCCGTTCTTGTTGCACTTGAAACAAGGAGAATACCGAAAACTGAAATCAGAACCGATAAAAATAATAAAAATTTATCAGTTTCCTTGATAAAGGTTTTTATTTGTGATATAATCTTATTCATGATAATGAACATCCTGTATATATGGTTATTTATATTATAACTGTATTATACTGTTTTTTCAAGTATTATTTATAAAGGCAGATTATATTTGTTATGATAAAATTTAATTCGTTTTCAGAGGCTGACACTCTGAAATTTGCTTCGGAGTTTGCTTTACAGCTTCACGGCGGTGATGTTATTGCATTCAAAGGCGGTATGGGCATGGGCAAAACCGTGTTTGTACGCGGATGTGCAGCAGTTCTTGATGTTTCCTGTGATGTCAGCAGTCCCACCTTCTCAATTGTCAATGATTACGGCGGAAAATATAATGTCTATCATTTTGATATGTACCGTGTTGAAAGCTGGGATTCACTTTATTCAACGGGATTCTTCGATTACCTTAATGAAAACAGTATTCTTTTCATTGAATGGAGCGAGAATATCGAAAATGTTCTTCCCGAAAACACAATAACTGTTGAATTTATCCGTGGTGAAAATGATAATGAACGCACAATAACTGTTTACGGAGGTGACGGAAGATGGTAATTCTCGGTATAGACAGCTCAGCTGTTTCTGCATCTGCCGCAGTAGTAAAAGACGGCAAACTTATTTCAGAATCATTTCTCAATGTCGGTTTAACTCATTCCGTTACATTATTGTCACTTATAAAACAGTCCGTTGAGGGGGCAGGTCTTTCAGTTTCCGACCTTGATGCCGTAGCCGTTACAAACGGACCGGGGTCATTTACAGGCGTTAGAATCGGTGTTGCAACAGCAAAAGGCATTGCTCAGCCTGAAGGTAAAAAGTGTGTTCCTGTTTCAACTCTTGAGGCAATAGCTTATCCTCTTATTGATACGAACTGTGTTGCAGTTTCTGTTATGGATGCAAGATGCAATCAGGTTTACTGTGCATTGTTCAGATGTGAAAACGGTAAAATGACACGTCTTACAGAAGATGATGCCATTTCCCTTGATTCGCTTCGCGACATTCTTAATAATTACAATGAAAAAATTATACTTATAGGTGACGGCGCTGATATATCATATAACTATCTTTCAAAGGATATCCCCGATATTGCAATTGCTTCACCTCTGATTAAGTATCAGAGAGCGTCCTCGGTTGCATTTATTGCATCTGAAAGGCTTGATAATAAAGAAAATATTAAAACACCCGATGAGCTTGTGCCGTCTTATCTGAGGCTTTCTCAGGCTGAAAGGGAACTCAAAAAGAAAAAGGAGCAGTAAAAAATGAAAATAGCAATAGGTTCAGACCACGCAGGTTTTCCTCTGAAAGAAGAAATCAGAAAATATCTTGAAGAAAAAGGCATTGAATATGTTGATTGCGGAGTTTATGATGCATCTTCTGCAGATTATCCCGTTCAGGCAAAAAATACTTGCGAAAAAATTATTTCGGGTGAATGTGTAAGAGGTATTCTCTGTTGCGGGACAGGTATCGGTATTTCAATGGCTGCAAATAAAGTAAAGGGCATTCGTGCAGCATGTTGTTCTGATTATTTCAGTGCAAAATATACAAGACTTCATAACGATGCAAACGTTCTGTGTCTCGGTGCAAGAGTTATCGGCGTCGGTGCGGCACTTGAGCTTGTTGAAGTATTCCTCAATACAGAATTTGAAGGCGGCAGACATCAGAGAAGAGTAGACCTTATCACAGATATCGAAAACGCACAGTAAAACAGAAAAAAGAACCGTGTCATAAGACACGGTTCCAGACTGTCGAAAAAGTCCAGCAAAAGCTGGGCTTTTTTTCATATATGTGATATAATGTATATGGTGATAAAAAATGTTAGAAGAAAAGAAGAATATAAATAAAAGAAACGACGGAGAAATCGTAAGTTTAAATGATTTGGTTCCCAAGTTTCATTTGTTGAGAAAGATAGATAAATCAATAGACTGGAAAAAAATATATCCGATAGTAGAGGGGAAATACAGTAAAATAGGCAGACCGAGCGTAGACCCTGTAGTGCTTGTAAAAATGGTAATGTTACAGCACATATACGGAATCCGTTCACTACGACAGACAGTAGCAGAAATAGAAGTAAATGTAGCATACAGATGGTTTATCGGATATGGATTAACAGAAAAGATACCTCACTTTTCAACGGTGAGCTACAACTTTCTTCATAGATTTGACAGTGAAATGTTTGAAGAAATATTTACGCTTGTACTTAATGAAGGCATAGATAGTGGATATGTAAAGCCTGAAGTGATTTTCGTTGACTCAACCCACATCAAAGCAAATGCAAATCGCAAAAAGCAGATGAAAGTGCATGTTCCTGCAGCAGTAAAAACATATGAAGACCAGCTTCACAAAGAGATAAATGAAGACAGAGACGACCACGATAAGAAACCGTTAAAAGAGGAAGAAAAGGAAGAAACAGTAGAGAAAACAGTATCAACAACAGACCCTGAAAGCGGATTGTTTCATAAGGGAGAACATCAGAAATGTTTTGCATATGAGGCACAGACAGCCTGTGATAAAAACAACTTTGTACTTGATGTAACAGTAGTGCCCGGCAATGTACATGACAGCGTTTCATTTGATGGTCTCTATGATAAAGTAACAGAAAGATTTCCTGAAATAAAAGTAGTAACAGCAGATGCAGGATACAAAACACCGTGGATATGTAAAAAGATAATTGATGATGGAAGAATCCCGTCAATGCCATACAAAAGACCACAGACAAAAGAAGGATTTTTTAAGAAATACGAATATGTATATGACGAATATTACGATTGTTATCTTTGCCCGAACGATAAGATATTAAAGTACACAACCACAAACAGAGAGGGTTACAGAGAATACAAAAGTAATCCGCATGATTGTGCAAAATGTGAAAAGATAAAACAGTGTACAGAAAGCAAAATCAAACAGAAAGTAGTAACCCGACACATCTGGGAAAACTACATAGAAATGGCAGAAGATATCAGGCACTCCGCATTAGGAAAAGAAACCTACTCAAAACGAAGTCAGACAATTGAGAGAGTGTTTGCTGATGCAAAAGAAAAACATGCTATGAGGTACACACCGTATCGAGGTCTAAACCAAGTTACTAATTGGGTTAGGCTTAAGTTTGCTGCAATGAACCTTAAAAAAATGGCAATGTGGAAGTTCAAAAACGAAAAAAAGCCAACCAAAAAGCGCTTTTTAGAAAAGATTTTTGTGTTTTCCTTCATATATACTAAAAAACCGTGTCTCGCTTGATTGCGAAACACGGTTTTTTCGACAGTCTGGAACCGTGTCATAAGACACGGTTCTGATTTTTACAAGTGATTCTGAATTAAACAGCTCTTGTAACCTTGCCTGAACGAAGGCAACGGCTGCAAACATGAATTCTCTTGGGTGTGCCGTTTACAACTGCCTTAACTTTCATTACATTGGGCTTCCAGGTTCTGTTGGTTCTTCTGTGTGAGTGAGAAACCTTAATACCGAAAGCTACATCTTTTCCGCAGATATCACATTTTGCCATGCGGAATACACCTCCTTTAGTGTGTGGATGAGTGTTGCTAACCGCAAAACACTTCATCTTGTAACAAATAGTTTATTTTACGCAGTATATAGTAACAGATTTATTCAACAATTGCAAGTCTTTTTTCAAAATATTTTGATTTTTTTCCGGAAAATAAAAAATTTTCATGAATAGCTAAAAAGCTATTGCAAAATCGTAATAAATGTTATATAATGTTATCGAACATTTGTACAATACGGTTCCTGAAAGGAAGTAAAAAATATGGCTGATAAACAGAAAGCTCTCGAAACTGCTCTTGCGCAGATTGAGAAAAAATACGGTAAAGGCGCAGTTATGCGTCTGGGCGAAAATAATACAATGAATATTGAAGCTATTCCTACGGGTTCACTTACTCTTGATGCCGCAACAGGTATCGGCGGTCTTCCCAAGGGAAGAATTGTAGAAATATACGGTCCCGAATCATCAGGTAAAACTACTCTTGCTCTTCATGTTGTTGCAGAAGCTCAGAAAATGGGCGGTGAAGCCGCATTCGTTGATGCTGAGCATGCTCTTGACCCCGTTTATGCTCAGGCTCTCGGTGTTGATGTTGATTCTCTTCTTGTAGCTCAGCCCGATAACGGTGAACAGGCTCTTGAAATCACAGAAGCACTTGCCCGTTCAGGTGCTATTGATATCATCATCGTTGACTCTGTTGCTGCTCTTGTTCCCAAAGCGGAAATTGAGGGAGATATGGGTGATTCTCATGTCGGTCTTCATGCAAGACTTATGTCTCAGGCCCTCCGTAAGCTCACAGGTGCAATTGCAAAGTCAAATACTCTCGTTATTTTCATAAATCAGCTCCGTGAAAAAGTCGGTGTTATTTACGGTAACCCCGAAGTCACAACGGGCGGACGTGCTCTTAAATTCTATTCAACAATCAGAATTGATGTAAGAAAGTCAGAGCAGATTAAAGGTACAGGAAGCGAAATCCTCGGCTCAAGAACAAAATGTAAGGTTGTAAAGAACAAGGTGGCTCCTCCCTTCAAATCAGCTGAATTTGATATTATGTACGGCACAGGTATTTCAAAAACAGGCGAAATGGTTGATGTCGGCGTAATGTATAATGTTATTCAGAAGAGTGGTGCATGGTTCTATTACGGCGATTTAAGACTCGGTCAGGGCAGAGAAAATGTCAAGACTTATTTTGAGCAGAATCCCGAATTTGCTAAGGAAATTGAAGCAAAGATAATGGCTGCAATCAAAGGTGAAACTGAATCTTCAGAAACAAAATCATCTGTTTCAAAGGCAGCTGCAGCCGCTCCCAAATCAGTTGCATCAGCAAGAGCAAAACTCGATGTTACTGTTGATGATGACGACTGATGATTTTAAGAATTGAACCCGCAAAAGGCTCAAAACTCTCACTTCTTGCCGATGATGAATATGTAATGACGGTTGATGCCGATACATGGTATTCACTTGATTATTCAGACGGCTGTGAAGTTTCGGACGAAGAGTTTGAACATATTAAATTTATTGTTACTTCAAGAAAAGCATATGCACAGGCTCTCAGATTTTTAACTCTGAGGGCTCATTCTGCTGATGAGCTTTATAAAAAACTTATAAAAAAACACACTCCCGAAAGTTCACACTATGCAGTTGAAAAATGCAGGGAACTGGGGTTTATTGATGATGAAGATTTTGCATATCGTTATGCACAGGAACTCATTGAAAAGAAGAAATACGGTTTATCCCGTGTGAAAACGGAACTTATTGCAAAAGGAATTGACCGTGAAATAATTGAAAATGTTCGGTCACAGCTTGAAACGGATTCTTCTTCATCAATTATTGATATTGTAGAAAAAAAATATTCTTCATGTCTTTCAGATGAAAAGGGAAAAAGAAGAATGACAGCAGGGCTTATGCGACTCGGTTATTCATACGGAGAAATCAGGTCTGCCCTTTCAGAATATATAACAGAGGAGGAGAGTCCCGATGAGTATTAATGTCGGTTTTATTTCACTCGGTTGTCCGAAAAATCAGGTTGACGCCGAGCTGATGCTTTCTAAAATCGAAAAAGCCGGATTCAACATTGTTGATGTGGCTTACGAAGCTGATGTTGTTGTAATAAACACATGCGGTTTTATTGAGGATGCCAAAAAAGAGGCAATTGACAACATACTTGAAATGATTGAACTCAAAAATGAGGGAAGTATCAGCAAAATTCTTGTAACAGGTTGTCTTGCTGAAAGATATAAAGATGAGATTTTTAAGGAATTTCCCGAAGTTGACGGTGTTCTTGGTCTTGGTGCAAACGGTGATATTGTAAGTGCCGTAAACGAAGTGATGAACGGTGAAACAATCGGTTCTTATCCTGATAATGAGAAGATGCCCATGAGCGGTGAAAGACTTCTCACTACACCTCAGCATTGGGCTTACCTTAAAATTGCTGACGGATGTTCAAACTGCTGTACTTATTGTGCAATTCCCGCAATTCGCGGCGGTTTCCGTTCAAGACCGATTGAAGAAATTGTTGAAGAAGCAAAGAAACTCGCTTCCGACGGCACAAAAGAAATTATTATCGTAGCTCAGGATACAACACGCTACGGTCTTGATCTGTACGGAGAACTCAAACTTCCCGAACTTCTCCGTCAGCTCAATGCAATTGACGGGCTTGAATGGATAAGAATGCTTTATTGTTATCCCGACAGAATCACCGACGAACTTCTTGATACAATGGCTGAATGCAGTAAAGTTCTTCATTATATGGATATTCCGCTTCAGCATGCTGACGGCAGAATTCTTAAAAAGATGAACCGTTCGGGTGACAGAGAATCTCTTACAGAGCTTATTGATAAAATCCGTGATAAACTGCCCGATGTTGTGCTCAGAACCACATTTATCACAGGTTTCCCCGGCGAAGATGAAGAAGCCTTCAATAATCTTTCCGAGTTTATTGATGATAATATGTTCGACCGTCTCGGCTGTTTTTCTTATTCTGCAGAAGAGGGCACTCCTGCCGCAGAATTCGACGAGCAGGTTGATGAAGAAGTCAGAAAACACCGTGCTGATGTTATTATGGAGCAGCAGTATGATATTTTTGAGTTCAAACAGAGAAAGCTTATAGGAAAAACGCTGAAATGTATTGTCGAAGGCTATGACGGTTATTCTGACAGTTATTTCGGCAGAACATGGATGGATGCACCTGAGATTGACTCCGTTGTTTACTTCACAGGCAAGGGTGACTATGACGAGGGAGACATAGTTGATGTTGAAATTTTTGATATCAATGAATATGATCTTATGGGTGAAATTGTATGAGCAAAATAAACATGAATCTGCCTAACAGGCTTACAGTTATCAGAATTATTCTGACTCCCGTTTTCCTGTTTTTGTTTATGGCGGAATTTATTCCTTATAATTATATTTTTTCCTTGATTGTTTTTGTTGTTGCTGCTCTTACAGATATGGCAGACGGCAAAATTGCAAGAAAGAGAAATCTTATTACAAATTTCGGTAAAATTGCAGACCCGATTGCAGATAAAATTCTCTCATCGGCTGTACTTCTCGGACTGATGCTTCTTGATATGTGCAGTATATGGGTAGTTCTTATTATTCTGACCCGTGAATTCACCGTTTCTGCAATCAGAATCTCAGCAGCATCACAGGGTATGGTCATCCCTGCAAATATTTACGGTAAAATAAAAACGGTAATGCAGATGGTTTTCTCAATTCTTGTTTTGTTACTTCTTTCAATTCAGGGATTTTTAACTACAGAAATCCCGTATCTTAGTATAATTGTTAATGTAATGATGTGGATTCTTGCATTTGTTACACTTTTTTCAGGTTTTATTTACATGAAAGACAGTCTGAAGGTAATTGATTTTTCAAAATAAGATAAGACGGCATCGCCGTCTCAGAAAAATATCAAAAAAAGTGCTGATAAAAAAGATAATGGATATATCCGGTGAGATATATCCATTATTTTATGCGTTTTTCCTGATTTTCTCTTGTTTTTCTGTATGTTATTTGGTATAATAGAATTAATAATTGTAACGGAGGTTATTTTATGCAAGTTGTTATAAAGTTCTTTTTTACTTTATTCACTACTGTTTCTGTTTTTCTTTCAAGTTTTCTTTACCCGGCAACCATTTACCCTGCAAGTGAAAATTTTGATTTTTCAGTTCTTCAGTATCCTGATGAAGCTATCATCACCCTTGAAGAAGCAGGACTTACCGAACAGGAGCTTGTGGGCAGAGCTTCAGCTCAATTGCCCGAATATGTGCAGTCCGGCGGTTATGATGACATAAACGGCATCACTGTATCACCCTATTACACTGCAAAAATCGGTGACACTGACATACCCGTTTACGCAAGTGTAGTCTTCATACGTGCCGATGACACGGGAACACTTCATTCCTTCTCTGAAATTTATGTTGAGCCCGATAGTGAGTTTTCATTCAACATTGAACTTACAGGTGCTGATGTTACACTTAAAAATGCCATTGTTCTTCCTGCCTCACACGGTGTGGAAGCCCTTTGCAAGAATAACACGGTAACTGCATCAATAAACAAACCCGGAATTTATACTTTCCTTTTCAACGGAGCAGACCAGTATTACGGTTATACACTTTTCGTCCGTGAAAAAATTGACGAAGAAGCAGAAATCGCAGAATACATCGAAACCTACGGTGAAGATAATGTCATCGTTGTTGAAAAAGGTGTATATGAATATGATTATGTTAACTTTGTTGCAGAAAACAATCTTGTAATTTACCTCAGGGAAGGTGCTTACATAATTGCAAATCATCTCTATGATATAAATAGCGCCGATGACGAAAATATATATTTTGAAGATACTGCATGGTATCACAACAGCATCGGACTTACAAGATATCCGTTCCTGAATTTCTATAATTGCAACAACGTAACTCTTACCGGCAGAGGTGTCATAGACCTTACCCGTCTTGACAGACGTGAACGCCGCGGTGTGGTTTTCACAAACTGTAACAATGTCAACGTAAGCGGCATCAAAATCATCAATTCTCCCGAATGGTCCTTTATTTCATACTGCTGTGACGGTGTCAACATTGAACAGGTTGATATCATAGGCAACAGGGGCAACTGTGACGGTTTTGCAATCTGCAACACCCACAATGCAACAATCAACAACTGTTTCGGAAGGGTTGCCGACGATACATTTGAAGTAAAAGCACTCGGCGGAACAATGGACAGCAACAATATCACATTCAGCAACTGTATTGCCTGGGGCGGTTATGCAAGATGCTTCGGCATCACGGGAGAAGTTAACAAAAAAATCTCAGATGTCACATTCCGTGACTGTGCGGTTATTTACCGTGACGGTGTCTGGAACAATGACAGAATCGGCTCACTTGTTGTTGTAGCTGAGCAGACAGAAGGCAGCATTGACGGAGTCCTTTTTGAAAATATTGAAATTTTCCGTGATGAAGGCAGAGCAATTCTTGTGAAAATTTATGATGAAGAAGCAGAAAACTTTGAAATCAAAAACGTTGCTTTCAAAAACATCTCCTATACATCATATCTTCCTTCAAAAATTGCAGGTACGGGCAACAAAACAAATACTGTACAGGTGGATCTTGAAAACATTAGCGTGCTCGGAAAAAAACTTTCCTATCCTTCATTAATGTTAAATATCGGCATATACAGTGATGTAACAATACATTAAACCAAAAACGGTCGCCGCAGGCATACGGCGACCGTTTTCTTATGCAAAAAATTCATTTTCAATATCAGCACACATTGCGTGATAAACGGGTAGAGTCAGCTCCTGAATACGAAATGTTTCTTTTTCGGGAATTTTAATTGTGAAATCTGAAATTTCAGAGAGTTTTGAATTATTGCAACCGGTTATTGATATAACTTTCATTCCTTTATTTTTTGCAACTTCGGCTGCTGCAACAACATTTTTTGAATTTCCTGATGTTGAGAGTGCAATAAGTACATCATCTTTCTGTCCTAATACAAAAACCTGCTGTGCAAACATCATTTCAGCTGAATTATCATTGATAACAGCAGTTGAAAGTGCGGAAAAAGATGTAAGAGGAATGCAGGGTAGACCGTACTGAAGTAAATCGGCATAATCTCCGTAAATTATTTTGTCAGAATCACACAGTTCTCTTTTCAGAAGAAAACCTTTCATAAGTTCACCTGCAATATGCTCACTGTCAGCTGCGGAGCCTCCGTTTCCGCATATAAGGAATTTGTTTCCGTTTCTGAAAGCATCAATTATGAGTTCTGTTGAATTTTCAATTGTTGATTTTAACTCTGAAAGAGAAGGATAATTATTTATAAGAATATCAATATATTTCATTTTTATCACCTTTTATATAATATAATTTATTTCCCCATAATTCAAGTATTTTCTTCCATTTGCTTGATATTGCAGTTAAAAAAATGTATAATTATGAGGTGGTGATTGATTTATGAATACATATTTTAATGAAATAACAAAGAAACCGGAACCGTGTGAAAACGGAAAAATACTTTATAAAATCCCTTTCGGTGCCTATACGGGCAACGGTGACCTCGGCATTGTTTTTGATGACGATGATGACGGATTTATTATACATATTTCAAAATGTGACTTCTGGAAATTTACTCCCGGAGCTCATAAAGACGGCGGAATTAAAACGGTAGGTAATTTAAGATTTAAAAATATTGACCTGTCAGAATACAATGTAAAGCAATATTTTGACCGTGGTTTTTTTGAATGCAGATTCTCTGACACAGATATGGAAATTTTTGTAGCCCCTGAAAACTTCATATATATTCAGCTGACTGCACCTGATAACGGCAAATTCCCCGAATTGGACATTGAATTACCCGATACATGCGGTTCACGAAACTTCACATTCAATGATATGGGGCTTAAATGGAGCCTCAGAAAGTTTGACGGCAAAGAAGTTGTAAGAGAATCTGCTGTAACAGTTTGTCTTAAAAGGCTTAGTACAACAAGAAATGACGGTTACAAAACTGTTCGTTACTGTATTTCTGTTGTAACAAATTTTGATGATGAACAATATGTCAGCCGCGGAATTGATATGGTAGCTCATTGTGATTATGATAAAGATAAAACAAGGACCGAAAAAAAATGGAAAAACTTTTTTTCTCAGTCAAAGGTCACATTACCCGATAAAGAAATTGAAAAAAGATATAATGCAAGTCTTTATCTTCTTGCATGCTGTATGGGAAATAAAGCATTTCCTCCCGGATTATTCGGCAATTTTGTAACTGACGATTTCTTCCCGTGGGCAGGGGACTATCATCTCAACTATAACTATGAAGCACCTTATTATTGTGTATTTACATCCAATCATCCTGAACTTTTTGACGGATATATGACTCCTGTCAATGAAATGATTGTAAAAGGATATGACTTTGCAAAGCTTTTTAACTGTAAAGGGATTGCCTTTCCCGTAAGCTTTGGTCCGAAAGCTCTTGACCTTTACACTCAGAAAGACTGCAAAGAACACGGCATCCTTTTTTTAGGTCAGAAAAGTCATGCGGCATATACCTGCATAATCCCTATAATGCATTGGTTTTCAACATATGACAAGGAATATGCACTCAATAATTATTATGATTTTGTTATCGGTACGGCTCAGTTCTGGGAGGATTATCTCATAAAACAAAAAGGCAGATATGTTATAAAAAATGATGCTGTTCATGAGATTCCTTATTATAGAGGTGAAAAGTTCAATTACTTTACACACAAAGGGCAGATTGAAGCCGTAAACGGTATTTTTTCACTCGGTGCAGTTAAGCTTCTTTTCAAAGCATGCATCGATATGTCTGCTGAACTCGGTAAAAATACAGACAAAATCAATCAATGGCAGGAAATTCTTGATAATATGAGTGACTTCCCGACCTGTATTAAAAAGGGGAAAAGATGTTTCAGATATTCAAAAAAGGGCTTAAGATGGCGTGATGATAATTCTGTTATAATTCAGCATATTTACCCTGCATCTCAGGTCGGCCTTTCTTCTGATAAGAAAACCCTTAAAATTGCACACAATACATATTTTATCAATGACAGAAGACTTGACGATAACGGGTCAAATTCATATCTTCCTGCAGGTGCGAGAATCGGAATTAACCCTTCTTATATTATGGAAGGTATCAGAGATAATATTAAAGAGTTTGGTCTTCCTAATATGCTTTTCAGACATCACGGAGGCGGAATCGAACATCTTACAACAATTCCTTCTACAATTAATGAAATGCTGATGCAGAGCCATGAAAAGGTTATAAGACTTTTTCCGTGCTGGGATAAAACTCAGGATGCTTCTTTTGAAAATTTACGTGCAGACGGTGCATTTCTTGTTTCTTCTGAACTTAAAAAAGGTAAGATTGAGTCACTGACGGTTCACAGCCTTAACGGAAGAGAATGTGTTGTTGAATGTAATGATGTGAAATCAATTATCCGTGAAAGTGATAAGAAAAAAATCAAATTCACTAAAAAAGACGGCATTGTAAAATTTAAAACTGATGCTGACTGTAAATATATTCTGATATAAAAATTTCACCCGATGAGTTTCTCTCATCGGGTGTTAATATTATCCGTATAATGATGTGTTGATTTTGTATGTGAGATTTGCGATGTTTGTAAACGGAGTTTTGTCATAACTACGGCTTGTGTTTACAGATGTGTAAATAACAAGAACATAGGGCACTTTTGTTTCTATGATAGCACAATCGTGATAACCGACTGTAGCGCTGCCGCCGCTTCCTGATTTTCTCATTACATTTACGTTGCTCGGGATTCCGTTACGGATAAGGGGAGAAGTGTTTGAATTTGAAAGATGTGTGAAGAATTCCTTCTTGTATTTTCCGTTGTAATTGTAAATATCAAGGAATAATTTTGTCATTTCTCTTGCAGATGTTTCGCCGAAAATGTAACCGTCAAGTCTTAAATCAGCACCGAGTTTTTTTGCGTTTTCATTGAATATATCTGTTCCGAAATAATCAAACAACATCTGATATGCAACGTTGTCGCTGTTTCTGATGCAGTAATAAAGAATTTCTCTGATTGTGAAAGGAGTTCCTGCGCTGTAGCTTGAAAGGTAGTGTCCCATCCATCTGTTTCGCTGGCTGTTCTGAAGATAGAGAACTTTATCAAGTGAAATATTATTTTCTTCCATATAAACAAGCATACTCTTTACAAACGGTGCTTTGACAGTACATTGAGTTCTGAAAACTTTATTACTTTTATACTGGATATAATATTCTTCGTTTATATCTGTAAAGTAGAAAGTTACAACACTTCCGTAATTTGAACATAAGTTTTCAAGTTGTTTAATCAGGGGAAACACATTTTCATCGGTTATGTTTGTTGAAAAACCTGAAAGGTAGGGTTTGTATGTTGCTGAATTGCCGTATTTTGAATAAATGGTTGTTGTGCTTGCATTTTTTGCATCGGGGCAGGGAATGATTTTATCAAGTTTTGCAGACATTCTGAGTGTCAGTCTTGCATCCTGAGCATTTACGACTTTGTTTGAATTAATGTCTGCAAGAACGCATTGCTGTTCTGTGAAAGTTATCTGTTTTGCGCTGAATTTCAGAACACTTCTTGCATCTGCCGCAGTAAGATAACCGTCTTTGTTTACATCACCTTTGTAATAACCGTCGGGAAGCTTTGAGGGATTCTTATTTACGGTTGAGGGTTCAGGCTTTGTTGTTGTTTCGGGCTGTTTTGTAGTTGTTTCAGGAGCTTTTGTGGTTGTTTCAGGTGCTATTGTTGTAGTTTCAGCTTCCTTGGTTGTTGTTTCCGGTTCAGTTGTTGTTTCTGCATCTGATTCTGATTCAAGCTCCGAAAATACTTCTGTCAGCTTTTCTGTGAGGATTTTATCAGTATCCTCGGGTTCAGCACTTACAACAATAAAAGTTGATACAGTGAGTATTACTGCAAGTGCAAATGCAATAATTTTTTTCATTAATATTTCTCCTTTGTATTTATTAATCCGCCGCCGAGAACTTTTTCGTTGTCATATAAAACAACAGACTGACCGTCAGTCGGTGCTCTTTGCGGTGAATCAAAAATAATTTTTACGGTATTTTCATTTATCTGATAAGCTGTTGCTTCACAGCCTTTATGAGCGTATCTGATTTTTGCAACGCATCTTAACGGTTCATTGAATCCCTGAACAGCCATGAAATTGAAGTTATCGGCAATAATTTCTTTTTCATAAAGCAGTTCATCTGATGATAATGTAACGGTATTTGAACGTAAATCTTTCTGTTTGACATAAGCAGGGTAGCCCAGAGCTATACCGAGTCCTTTTCTCTGACCGATTGTATAATTTATGAGACCTTTATGTTTTCCGAGAACATTACCTTCTGTATCAATAAACTTACCGTTCGGATAAGTTTTATTGGTATGCCTTTTTATAAATGATGCATAATCGCCGTCAGGGATAAAGCAGATATCCTGACTGTCGCCTTTTTTTGCATTTACAAAATTATTGGTTTCGGCAATTTCACGTGCTTCTTCTTTGGTTATCTGAGCTAACGGGAAACAGAGTCTGCTGAGTTGTTCCTGAGTCAATGAATATAAAACATAACTCTGGTCTTTTTTTTCATCGGCAGCTTTTTTTATGTAATATCTGCCGTTTTCAAAGCCGATATCGGCATAATGACCCGTAACTGTAACATCAAAACCGAGTTTTTCTGCAATTTCGGTAAGAAGCCTGAATTTTATATGCCTGTTACATTCTACACACGGATTGGGTGTTCCGCCTTTTTCATAAACGGAGACAAAGTTGTTTATAACATATTTTCTGAATTCTTCCGATGCATCATATTCCATAAAAGGAATACCAACAGTTTTGCAGACATTTTCTGCATCACGGATGTCTTTATCGCCATCTTCAATATCAAAACCGAATAATTTATCTGTTTTATCAAACATGCGGAAAGTGATGCCCGTGCAGTCATAACCTTTCTGTTTCATCAGGAAAGCCGTGACTGAGCTGTCAATTCCGCCGCTCATTGCAATAAGTGCTTTTTTCATATTCAGCCCAGCTCAATCATTTTGTTTATGCATTTAACGGCTTTTTCAATCGTTTCATCGCTGAGAATAATTTCCTCACCGCCGTTACCTGCAATTGTGTTGTAAACATCAGAGATTGTTGTGAGCTTCATATCATTGCAGATAAGGTTTTTTGACATAACATAAAACTTTTTGTCGGGACACATTATCTGTAAATGCTGAACGATGCTGTTTTCTGTACCGATAATGAATTCCTTTGCATCGGATGTCTTTGCAAAATTCATTATATCTGCAGTAGACCCTGCAAAATCAGCAAGTGCGGTTACTTCTTTTCTGCATTCGGGGTGAACAAGAAGAAGCGCATCGGGATGTTTTTTCTTTGCTTCAAGTGCTTCCTCTTTTGTGATAGCTGCATGAACAGGACAACCGCCGTTTAGAAGTTTTACATTTTTTTCAGGGCAGTTTTCGGCAACAAATGCACCGAGGTTGCAATCGGGAATAAAAAGTATATCCTTTTCGGGCATGTTTTTAACTATTTTTACAGCCGAAGATGATGTTACGCATACATCACATACTGTTTTGAGGTCGGTTGTTGTGTTGATGTAAGCCACAACTGCATAGCCCTTGTATTCATCATCCCTGAGCTTCTGAATATATTCTTTTGAAAACTGTTCTGCCATGGGGCAACCTGCATCAGGATTTGCAAGAAAAACATTTTTATCGGGTGAGAGAAGCTTTGCGGTTTCTGCCATAAAACGGACTCCGCACATGAGAATATTCTGATTGCCGATGCCTTTTGCTTTTACACTCAAAGCATAGGAATCACCCGTAAAATCAGCAATATCAAGAATATCTTCACTCTGGTAACTGTGTGCAAGTATGCAAAAATCTTTCTCTTTTTTTAATCTGAGAATTTCCTTCTGAATATCGGCTAACATGCAGTTTACACCTCTTTAAAACATATCTCAATCATTATATAACTTAGTTTAAGAGTTGTCAATTCTAATTCCGATATTTTTCTAAGTTTACAAATTCATAACCCGAATTTCGTACATTGTCAATTATATCTCCCAGAGCCTCTGCATTGTCACGACTTACTGCATGAAGAAGAATAACTGCTCCGGGATGAATTCTGTCCGTAACAGTTTTAAGTGCGTATTCTTTACCTTTTTGATTGTTTATATCCCAGTCCGCATATGCAAGCGACCAGAAAACACACATATACCCCATTGAATTGAGAACATCGAGTGCCTTTTCGGAATATTCCCCCTTCGGAAATCTGAAATAAGGTGATGAATAACCGAAATTTGTTCTGATGTAGTTATCAAAACCGAGGACTTCTTTTATCATTTCTTCAGTATTCAGTTCATCCATTGACGGATGATTTTCTGTATGATTTCCGACAATATGACCTTCATTTATCATTCTTGCAATTGCATGCGGATTCGATTTCATTTCATCAACCGTGCAGAAAAATGCAGCTTTTACGTTTTTTTCTTTCAGTACATCAAGAATCATTTCCGTATATCCGTTGTCATAACCTACATCAAAGGTCAGATAAACCTGATTATCGGTATTCATATCTACCGTCAAAGCGTTAAAATTGTTATCTTCAAAGAATTGCTGCGATGTGACTGATATTTCATGCGGTTTATTATCTTTTGCGACACCGTAGCTGTGAGAAATTTTATTTGTTTTCAAGTTGTTTCTTTCAGAAGCATATGTGAAGTCATGTATAACAGGAAGCGGATCAAGATGTGTCAGGAGATTGCTGTTTTCGTTCTTTTTTCCGTATTCGGTTTTATTCATTTTGCGGTATCTGATTTCAACCTGACTGTTTTCTTCAGAAACTGAAATTTTTGATTTTTCATTTATTTCTTCAGAATTGCATGAAGACAATAATACGCAGATTATACACATAACGGCAATTATTCTTTTCATTGCTTTTCCTCCTTTATGTACAGCGTAAAACGCTGTTTACATCATACCCTGGATACCGTCAAGAACACCGTTGATTGTCTTTAATGTCTTGTCTGCAGTCTTTTTGATCTGCTTCTTTGTTTTTCTGTTACCGCCGTTCATCATTGCTGAACCGATCATTGCCGCCGCACCGCCTACAGCCATAACTGCACCGATTGTTTTTGTCATATTCATTGTCTTTTTAGTCATTTTAATCACCTTTCTTAAATTTTGTATGTTTAGTTTGTCCCGTTAAATAAAAAATATCCTCAGTAATGTTGCAAAAGTCAGCAGAAAGTGCTAATATAATATAAATATATTAAAAGGGGTATTACTTTTGAAAAAATTATATGACAAAATATTTTCAGTTAAATTTTTTAAAATGTTTCTCGGTTTCCCTGTTATCGGAAAACTTCTGACATATGAAATGCTTTCATATCTGTTTTTCGGTGTTATGACAACTGTTGTAAATTTCGTTGTTTTCTTTGTTTCAGATAAAATTCTCGGTAGTGAAAGTATTGCAGAATTTACATTGTTCAATGATATTTTTAAAGTTACATTTGAAGATGTTTCAACTGTCATTGCCTGGATATTTGCAGTTCTTTTTGCTTATGTAACAAACAAACTGTGGGTATTTGAAAGCAAAACTGCTGAAATAAAGGTTGTTCTGAGAGAAATTGTTTCATTTTTTGCGGCAAGAATTGTCTCTTTTGTTGTTTTTGAATCTCTCGGGTTTATGCTTGTAAGAAATATTCTTAATAATACTGACTATACAACTGAAAATTTCAGCAAATGGACAGCAAAAATTTTAATGGCTGTTATTGTTGTAGTTTTTAATTATGTTATGAGTAAACTCGTTATATTCAGAAAGAAATCAAAGGAAGGCGAAAATGTATGAATTTTAAAGAAATAGACGGAAACGGCACCGTTGAAGGTTTTGCACTTGTAAAAACATGTGATAAAAAAACAGCCAAAAACGGCTCTGTTTTTCTTGATTTACATCTTGCTGATAAAACAGGTGAAATCAATGCAAAAATGTGGGATTTCCGTGAAGGCGCTTTTCTTCCCGAGCCTAACAGCATTGTAAAAATCAGAGGTGTCATTTCGGAATATAACGGTACTCCGCAGTTGAGAATTGACAGAATCCGTGCAAAATGGGACAGCGATAATATTGATATGGCTGACATCATTCCTTCATCAGATTATTCGGGTGAATTTATGATGCAGAATATCCGTAATAAAGTAAATGCTTTTTCAAATGATGCTTTGAAAAAACTTGTTAATGCCGTGCTTGATGAATACGGTGGCAGAATGCTTGATTGTCCCGCAGCATTCAGACTTCATCATGCAATCCGCGGCGGACTTCTTATGCATACACTTTCAATTGTCAAACTCTGTGAGTGTGTTGCATCAATTTATCCCACAGTTGACAGAGAGCTTCTCATTTCAGGTGCAATTCTTCACGATGTATGCAAAACAGATGAGTTTGTTATTTCTTCAGCCGGGCTTGTTGACGGTTATACTGCTGAAGGCACACTTGTCGGTCATCTTGTAATGGGCGCTATGGCAATTGACAGAATTGCAAGGGAAAATAATATAGACAAAGATACAGCAATGCTCCTTGAGCATATGCTTATTTCTCATCACGGTGAACCGGAATTCGGTGCGGCAACAAGACCTCTTTTCCTTGAAGCCGAAATTCTTTCAGAGCTTGACTCTCTTGATGCAAATATCTATGAAATCGAAAACTGTCTTGCTGATGTTGCTCCCCGTGAATTTTCTAACCGTCAGTGGGCACTTCATGACAGAAAATTCTATAACCACGGCAGAAAAGCTCCCGAAACAAAAGTAAATCTTGATTAAGAGGTGTTTTAAGTGGCAGAACGTAACCATGAAATAAAAAAAATTCAGCCTTTGATTGATAAAAACGGCAGACTGACAGAACCCGGTTGGTCAAGAAGGCTTTATCAGCAGTATGACAGAAAGATGATAAAAGCTCCCGCCTTCCGCATAAAAGAATGGGACTATTATCTTGTTATGGGACAGGATTTCGGTGTTGCTTTCACAATTTCGGATGACGGATATATCGGTCTTCAGTCAGTAAGCCTTCTCGATTTTACCGATGAAAGTAATCCATGGGAACATACAAACACAATTCTCACACCTTTCCCCATGGGAAAAATGAAAATGCCTCCCACAAGCGAAAAGGGTAATGTTTCATTTCATAATAAAAAGCTGAAACTTGATTATTATAAAACCGAAAATCAGCGCAGCATTATCTGCAATTTTAATGATTTCCTTGACGGAAAAACATTTTCATGTAATATTAAACTTGAAGAGCCTTATATGGATACAATGGTTATTGCAACTCCCTGGGCAGAAAAGGAAACAGCTTTCTATTACAATCAGAAAATCAACTGTATGAGAGCTTCGGGTTCCGTTTTCTTTAACGGTAAAGAATATAAATTCAATCCGAAAACAGATTTCGGCACACTTGACTGGGGCAGAGGTGTATGGACTTACGATAACACATGGTATTGGGGTTCAGGCAACTGTGATATTGACGGTAAAGCTTTCGGTTTCAATATCGGATACGGCTTCGGTAACACATCGGCTGCAAGTGAAAATGTTATTTTTTATAACGGAAAAGCTCATAAGTTTGATGATATCAGTTTCAATATTCCTACCGATAAAAACGGTAATAAAGATTATATGAAACCGTGGACATTCACTTCATCCGACGGCAGATTTGAAGCTGATTTTATCCCTGTACTTGACAGAGCCGCTAAAATTGATGTCAAATTCATCATAACAGACCAACATCAGGTTTTCGGCAGAATGTCAGGTAAAGCCGTTCTTGATAACGGAAAAGTAATTGAATTCAAAAACATGCTTTGCTTCGCAGAGGATGTTCACAATAAATATTAAAGAGGTATATTATGGATTGGACCGAAATTAAAGTAACTGTTCCCGTTGAAAAAGTTGACGAAGCGGGAGCAATCGTCTCAATGACAGTTCCTTACGGTATTTATATTGAAGATTATTCAGATATGGAAGATGCTGTTCTTGAAATAGCACATATTGATCTTATTGACGAGGATCTTCTAGCCCGTGACAGGTCAAAAGGTATTGTTCACGTTTATATTTCTCCCGAAGAAAATCCCAATGAGGCTGTTTCATTTATAAAAGACAGACTTACAGCAGAAAATATTGAATTTGAAATTGAAACTGTTCTTTGCAAAAATGCCGACTGGGAAAATAACTGGAAGAAATACTTTAAGCCAATGCCCGTAGGCGAAAGACTTCTTATTCAGCCTATCTGGAAGGATGAGGTTGATGCGGGAGAGAGAGTTGTTCTTCATCTTGAACCCGGTCTTGCGTTCGGCTCAGGTTCACATGAAACAACAAGACTCTGTCTGGCTTCTATTGAAAAATACATTAAACCCGGTTGTAAGATGCTTGATATAGGTTGCGGAAGCGGTATTCTTTCAATCGCATCTCTTCTTCTTGGTGCAGAAAGTGCTGTTGGTGTTGATATCGATAAGCTCGCTGTAAAGACAGCAAGAGAAAATGCCGACAGAAACAGGATTGAAGAAGAAAGATATACTCTTCATCACGGTAACCTTACCGATAAAGTTTCAGGTAAATTTGATGTTATTGCCGCAAATATCGTTGCAGATGCTATCATCATGCTTTCAAAAGGCGTTGATGAATTTATGAATGATGACAGCGTTTACATCGTTTCGGGTATTATTGATATGCGTGAGCCTGAAGTTGTTGCCGCACTCGATGAATACGGTTTCAGAATCATTGCCCGTCATGAAGAAGCCGGTTGGCTGTGTTTTGAATGTATGAAAAAATAATATATTTATATCATTTATAACCGTCTTTTTTTTGACGGTTATTTTTTTATCATAATTTTACAATAACGCAATTCCGTAACAATAAAAAATTCCGTTAATAATGTCTGATTAAAAAGCCACATTATTTGTGAGATTAATAAAATGGAGGTGTGTTATGAAAAAATTAATAAAAATTGCGGATGTTTCTTTGTCTGTATTGTGTGTAATAATTTTCAGTTTTATTATAATCGGGACAATATATCATCCGAAAAAAATTGTATTTTATGATAATGCTCAGTCCTACAATTATATGACAGTTTTTAATGTAACGAAAACTCAGACGGCAATGCCTGTTTTTAAAGGGAAAACAGAAAGTGAAGCAACTGCTGAAGTTTCACTTTTCGGAATAATCCCGGTAACTCACGTTGAAGCGGTTGAGTCAGAGCGAAAGTATGTAAATGTAGGCGGAAGTCTTGTAGGTATAAAAATATATACCGAGGGACTTCTTGTTGTAGATGTTCAGGATGTTGATACAATTAACGGCTTTGTTAATCCGGGGCAACAGTCGGGAATAAAAAAAGGTGACATTATAACCCATGTCAATGATGAAATTGTAAGGTCTGTTTCTGATTTTTCTCAGCGTGTTACAATCTGTGACGGCAAAGATTTGAGTATCGCGGTAAAAAGAGATAATAATACCTTATATTATTCACTTACTCCTGCATTCTCAGAAAGTGAAGGTAAATATAGGTGCGGTCTGTGGTTAAAAGACAGCACAGCCGGAATAGGTACACTTACTTTTACAGACCCCGATACGGAAATGTTTGCATCTCTCGGTCATGCTATTTATGATTCTGATACAAAAACAGTTTTGTCAGTCAGCGACGGAGATATTCTCAGAGCCTCAATAAACGGTTGTGAAAAAGGTAATAAAGGGGAAACAGGACAGATAAAGGGGACTTTTTCAACCGATGATTTCGGTGATATTCTCGAAAACAACGAATTTGGTGTTTACGGTGTTTATGATGATAAAAAAATAAATAATAATAGTCTTTTCCCCGTTGCTGGTCAGTCAGAAATCAAAACAGGCGATGCTCAGATAATTTCAACAGTTTCAGATTCAGGTACTAAAGTTTACGATATTGAAATTGAAAAAATTAATTATACGTCTGATAAACAGTCACGTTCAATGATTATAAAGGTAACAGATGATGAGCTTATTGAAGAAACGGGCGGTATAATTCAGGGAATGAGCGGCAGTCCTATAATACAGAACGGAATGCTTGTCGGTGCCGTTACTCATGTTTTTCTTAATGACCCGACAAGAGGATACGGAATATTTGCGGAAACGATGATTGATACGGCAGAAAGCATAAATAAACAATAATTTGTCGCTCAGCGACAAATTATTGTTTCAATTTTCAATTCGAAATGCTCAATGCGCAATTTTGGAAAAGGCTCCGCCTTTTGAACCATTATAATGGGGTAAGGGGCAACGCCCCTTCATCAATTGCGAATTGCGAATTTAGCATTGCGAATTTATAGGACCCCGATAAATTCTGATTTACATAATTGCTTGCTTTTATACTTCTTTATTCATTATCATTGACATTTGATTTTTGTCATGTTATCATTTAAGAAAAACGGAGGATAACACATTTGTGTGTTTTTGACTTATGAACAAACAGTATTTTCAGCCTTTTGAAGCGGGCACAATGGGTTCAAAAACTTACAGAATCCCCGCAATTTATACTCTTCAGGACGGCTCGGTTATTGCTGCCGCAGATATGAGATATGATCACGGTTCCGATTCTGCAAATAATATTGATACTCTTCTGGCATTTTCAGAAAACGGCTACGGCGAATGGAAATATAACGTTGTTAACTATTTCGATGATTATGCTGATACACATACCGATACTGAAAGTGCGTCATTTATTGATACTGCAATCGTTCAGTCGGAAAACGGCAGAATATTTATTCTGACTGATGTCTGGACTGCATACGGCGGTTATATGACCTGCAAAAAAGGAACGGGTTTCGTAAAAGTAAACGGAGCAGACCACCTTCTTCTCACAACAGGCTCATGCTCTGATGAATTGAATTCTTTTGGTTTTTATATCGGTGATTATAAAGACGGTTTTGCTCCCGTAATGAGACTTTCAGATAAGTCTGCTACGGAATATACCGTTGATGAAGAATATTTCATTTATAAAAACAATGAACCTCTTTATCAGCCTCAGGTCGGTTCAGACAAGCAGATAAAGCAGAATGTTTATTATGATAAATCTTATTTTTCGGCTTACCGAACATGTTATCTGTGGCTGAGATATTCTGACGATAACGGAAAAACATGGAGCAAACCTCTTAATATTTCCTCTCAGATTAAGAAAAAAAGAGAAGGTTTTGTAGGTGTAGGACCCGGCAGAGGTGCAACAGTTAAAGTTAACGGTAAAGAGAGAATTCTCTTCTGTCTTTACGTAAACGGACTTATAAAGGGTGCTTGTGAAGAAGTTGTTGTAATTTATTCCGATGATAACGGAAAAACATGGAAGCGTGCCGATACAAAACACGGTTTCGGAGTAGGAAAGACAAGTGAATCGCAGATTGTATCTCTTCCCGACGGAAAACTGCGAATTTATGCAAGAAACAAAGGTAATTATGTTTCATATTCCGATAGTGCTGACGGCGGAGAAACATGGACTAAATTCAGGCATGACAAAAATCTTACCGCTTTCGGTAACTGCATGGTTTCATTTATCAATTATTCCAAGAAGATAAACGGAAAGAGTGTTATTATAGGCTCTTTCCCGTCTGATACAAAAAAGAGAGCAAGCGGTGTTATTACTGTCGGTCTCGTCGGCGAAAACAATAAAGTTGACTGGATTTCAAATTATAAAGTTAATGATACATTCTTTGCTTATTCATGTCTTACGGAGCTTTCAGACGGCAATATTGCTTTCCTTTACGAAGATGAAGCATCACATATCACTTATGAAATTTTCACTCTGTCTGATGAAGGAAAACTTTCCCTTATGAAAGGTTGATTATTATGAAATATAAAATTTTTGCAAATCATGCACATGTTTTTCCCGAAGAATCCAAGCCTATGGGTACAGTTGAAAAACTTCTTGAACTTATGGAAGAATGTGAAATTGAAAAGGCAGTATGTTTTGCTCCTTTCCACGGTCATTATGAGTATTTTGGGTTAAAAGGGGAGCCTAATGAATTTCTTGCCGAAAAATTAGTCGGTAAAGAAAATCTTTACGGCTTCGGTACTGTCAATACAGATACCGATGATATCGAAGAACAGATTGAAAAAATTGTTTCATACGGTTTTAAGGGCATAAAGCTTCATCCTGCTTATCAGGAGTTCAATCTGCTCGGTGAAAAGGCAGAAAGAATCTATAAAAAAGCTCAAGAACATAATCTTTTCCTTTCATTTCATACAGGTGTTCATTGGCACAGAATAGCTGATTATAATATGCTTATGTATGATGAAATAGCATTCAATCATCCAAAACTAAGATTCAGCATGGAACACCTCGGCGGTTATCATTTCTTCCGTGAAGGACTTGCCGTTATGGTAAATAATTCAAGAAATGATGTCCGTAATACATTTGCAGGCTGGACTTCAATTGCAATGGGTGAAAACGGTCTTTATGATGAATGGAGCCATTCTGATGATGAACTCAGAACTCTTATTTATCAGACTGACCATGAAAACCATATTTTCGGTCTGGATTTCCCTTATAAGGGGGTCGATTACACAAAAAAGGCTATCGACAGAATTATAAATCTTGATATTCCCGAAGATGCAAAAGAAAAAATTCTCGGCGTAAATCTCGCAAGAGAGCTCAATGTTGAATTATAATGTATAAAATACAGAAAAATCTCCGAAACTTTTTTCGGAGGTTTTTTTTATGACTAAAACATATTTGAAAAATTTCATTATTTATTTATCTGATTATTTATCTTTTGCTTTATTTTTATCAACAATATTTTTTGTATTATATTTTCTCTTGTTTGATACATCATATCTTGCTTCATACGGTGTTTTTGAAAATGAGCTTATACTCGGTATTGTCTGTGCAGCTTCTTCAATTGAAATATGCGGTTTGTTTTTAGGTTATAATTATTTTAAATTAAATAAAATGATTTATTTTTCACAAGTTGAAACTTCAATCAATTTGTATATTTTATCAAGATTTATTTACCTTAGAATTGTTTCCGGTTTAATTAGAATTATTTCTTTACTTTTATTTTTCAGTCCGTTTTTGCTTTCATTATCAGGGATTGCGATGCTGACAGAAAACGGAATTTCTGAAAATGTTTTTTATGTATTGTTCGGCGGATGTGTGTGTCTGTTTGTTGTTTCTGCTTTATCCTATTTTGTCTTTATTCAGAAATTAACATTTCTTAATTATGATTTTGTAAAAACACCTTATATGAGCTTTAAAATGTTAATAAAATTATCTGATGAAAATTCAGACGGGAATTTATTTCAGCTTTTTAAATTAAAAATCAGGAATCTGCCGAAAAAAGTTATATCTTTGTTGATTTTTCCGGCAATATATTATCTTCCGTTATGCCTTTATGATGTTTACGATTATATTTATGAAAAAGAAAATCCGTATCCACACAAAGTGAATACGGAAAAAACTGTTGTGTTTTATTTTGAACCCGTCAAAGGTACATGATTACTGCATTGTTTCCTGCTTTACCTTATGGTCGATGACATGTCTTGAATCAAGCTCTTTTCTGATATTGTCAACAGAAATACCCATTTCAACCATAAGCACAAGAATGTGATATGCAAGGTCAGAAATCTCATAGATTGTTTCTTCTTTTGAATTCTTTGCGGCACCGATGATAACTTCGGTGCATTCTTCGCCGACCTTTTTCATAATCTTATCAAGACCTTTTGTGAAAAGGTAAGTAGTATATGAACCTTCCTGCATTGTTGTTTTTCTGCCCTTTATAAGGTCATAGAGGGCATCAATTGAAAAGTCTGTCTTATCATTATCTTTATATAAAAGATTGAAGAAACAGCTTTCAGCGCCCGTGTGACATGCAGGACCGTCTTTGATTACTTTAACAACAAGTGCATCTTTGTCGCAGTCGGTTTTTATTGAAACAATATGCTGTCTGTTTCCGCTGGTTTCGCCCTTTCTCCAGAGCTCCTGTCTTGAGCGTGAAAAGAAACATGTCATCTTTTCTTCAAGTGTGATTGCAAGGCTTTCTGCATTCATATAAGCTACAGTCAGAACTTCGCCTGTGAAAAAATCCTGAACAACAGCAGGAATAAGTCCCTTATCATCAAATTTAAGTTCTTTTATAATTTCTTCGTACATTTTAAATTCTCATTTCTATATTATTGTCGTTAAGATATTTTTTAAGATCAGAGATTTTAACTTCTCCGAAATGAAAGATTGAGGCTGCAAGTCCGGCATCAACTCCGGGTACTTCATTGAAAAGTGTTCTGAAATGTTCCATGCAACCTGCACCGCCGGATGCGATAACGGGGACTGATACTACATCACAGATGGCTGTGAGCATTTCAAGGTCAAAACCGTTCTTTACTCCGTCTGTATTGATTGAATTAACAACAATTTCACCCGCACCGTTTGCCGTGCATTTTTTTGCCCATTCAATTGCATCAATGCCTGTGTCTTCTCTTCCGCCCTTTGCAAAAATACGGAACTGACCGTCAACACGCTTTACGTCCATTGAAAGAACAACACACTGGTCACCGTATTTCTTTGCCGCTTCACCGATAAGTGACGGATTTCTGATAGCACCTGAGTTGACACTTACTTTGTCTGCACCGCTTTTAAGAACTCTGTCAAAGTCATCAACTGAATTAATGTTTCCGCCAACAGTAAGGGGAATAAAAATATTGCTTGCAACATTCTTAAGAACATCGCTGAAAAGACTTCTGGCTTCAAAGCTTGCTGTTATATCATAAAAAACAAGCTCATCAGCACCGCTGTCATTATAGAATTTTGCAAGCACAACGGGGTCCTGAACGTCCTGAATGCCTTCAAAATTGACACCTTTTACAACTCTGCCGTTTCTGATATCAAGGCAGGGGATTATTCTTTTTGTTATCATAATTCATCACCTGCAAACATAAGAACTTCTTTAAGGTCAATTCTGTTTTCATAAATTGCTTTGCCGATAATCGCACCGTAGCAGTCAAATTCACAAAGTGCTTTGATGTCATCCATAGACGAAATACCGCCAGAAGCAATTACATTGAGATTCTCAATCTTTTTGAGTTCACGGTATGCCTCAACATTTGTTCCGCTGAGCTTACCGTCCTTTGAAATATCTGTATAAATTACGGTTTCAACGCCGTTGTCGGCAAGTTTTTTACAGAAATCGAATGAATTTACCTTTGTAACCTCAAGCCAGCCGTTAACGGCTACAAAACCGTCTTTTGCATCAACACCTACGGCGATATGGCTACCGAATTTCTTAACCATATCACAAAGGAAAGGGAAGTTGTTGATTGCAGCCGTGCCGAGGATAAGTCTGTCAACACCTGCATCTACATAGTGTTTAATCTTTTCTTCGGTTCTGATTCCGCCTCCGGTCTGAATGAAAAGATTTGTTTCTTTTGCTATCCTGCAGATAATATCCGTGTTTGCGTTTCCGCCGTCTTTTGCAGAATCAAGGTCAACAACATGAAGATGCTTTGCCCCCATGCTTTCAAACATTTTTGCAGTTTCAACGGGTGAGTCACCGTATGTTTTCATTCTGTCATAGTCGCCTTCGGTCAGTCTTACAACTTTACCTCCTCTGAGGTCTATTGCGGGAAATATTTTCATGCTGTCACCTCATTGAAAGCTTTTAACATATCAAGACCGACCTGACCGCTCTTTTCGGGATGAAACTGTGCACCGAAAATGTTGTCTTTGCATACAAGTCCGGGTACATTCACATCATACTCGGAATAAGCAACAAGTGAATCGTCGCAATCCTTAGCATAGAATGAATGAACATAATAAACATAATCGTTGTCGCCCGTGTATTTGAGCATCGGGTTTGATTTATCTTTAATAATAAGCTTATTCCAACCGATATGGGGGACTTTAAGGTCTTTTCTGATATCTTCATTCAGAGGACATACAGCACCTTTTATGTAGCCGAGACCGTCGTGTTCGCCGTATTCGTAGCTTTTTTCAAAAAGCAACTGCATGCCGAGACAGATTCCGAGCAAAGGCTTACCTTTTTTTACTTCTTCGTTTATTACGGGAATAAGCCCCGTATCAACAAGCTTCTGCTTTGCATCTGCAAAAGCACCTACACCGGGAAGTATAATTCTGTCCGCTTTTCTTATTACGTCTGCATCTGATGTGACAACTGCATCAATTCCGAGGTGTTCGAGTGAACCGACGAGTGAAAACAGGTTGCCTACACCGTAGTTAATTATCGCTATCATTTATAAAATGCCTTTCGTTGAGGGAATTTCGTCTTTGAATTTTTCAACAATTGAAACTGCAGTTTTTAAAGCTCTTGCAAGGGCTTTGAATGCACCTTCAATGATGTGATGTGAATTTGTACCGTCGAGCTGTTTTAAGTGAAGATTGATTTTTGCACTTCTTGTAAATGCCGCCATGAATTCTTCAACAAGCTCGGTATCAAAATCGCCGACTTTTTCTGTGGGAATTGAGAGCTTGTAATTAAGACAAGCTCTGCCGCCTGCATCAACGGCACAAAGAATAAGTGTTTCGTCCATAGGAAGAATTATGTGACCGTATCTGCAGATACCTTTTGCATCACCGATACATTTGGCGAGAGCATCACCGAGAACAATTGCAATGTCTTCTGCTGTATGGTGATAGTCAATATTTGTGTCACCCTTGCAAACTACATTAAGGTCGAATCTTGAATGCTTTGCAAAAAGTGTGAGCATATGGTCAAGGAAACCGCAACCTGTATCAATTGTTGATTTTCCCGTACCGTCAATATTAAGCTTTAATTTAATATCTGTTTCTGCAGTTTTTCTCTCTGTAGAAAAGCTTCTCATAATATCATCCTTTCAGAATTTCATCGGTAGCATTGATAAGTGCTGACATCTGTTCTTTTGAACCGATTGTTATTCTTACATAGTCTTTTATTCTTTCTTTGCTGAAATATCTTACAACAATATTTCTCTTTCTCAGCTCATTGAAATAATCTTCACCCGAAAGAGTGTTGTGTTTCGCAAAAATAAAATTTGCCTTTGAATCGGGGATTGTAAAGCCTCTTTTTTCAAGCTCATTTACCGTATATTCTCTGTTTGCAATGATTTGGGCAATACATTTATCAAAGTATTCGGTGTCAAGCATTGATTCCTTTCCTGCAATAATTGAAAGTCTGTTCAGGTTATAAGGATTGAATGAAAACTTCATTTTGCACATGTCGGCAATCAGTTCGGGATTGGAAATTGCAAAACCTATTCTTGCACCGGCAAGATTTCTTGATTTTGAGAACGTTCTTGAAACAATAAGATTATCGTATTTATCAACGAGAGAAACGGCACTTTCAGCACCGAAATCAACATATGCCTCATCGATAAGAACGATTGAATCTTTGTTTGATTCAAGAATTTTTTCAATATCAGAAAGAGAAAGAGCAAGTCCCGTGGGAGCATTGGGGTTTGCAATGAATATCGGTTTGTTTTTACCGATGTAATCATCAACTCCGATTGATAAGTCTTCTCTTAACGGTATAATTTCCGGGGTGAGTCCGAAAAGCTCGCAGAAAACGGGATAAAACCCATAAGTTATGTCTGCAAAGCAAGGCTGATTATCCTTATCGCAGAAAGCCTGAAAAGCAAAAGCCAGAATTTCATCCGAGCCGTTGCCCATAAGAACCTGATTTGAATTAACACCGATAGTTTTTGCAATCGCATCAATTACTTCCTTTGTGTCGGGATCTGAATACAGGTTTAATTTTGAAATTTCCTGTTCACTCAGAGCCTCAATTACCTTGGGTGACGGGGGAAAGGGACTTTCATTTGTGTTGAGTTTTATTAAATTACTCACTTTCGGCTGTTCACCGGGTGTGTAAGGCTCTATATTTGAAAATCTATCTGATAAAAATCGTGACATTTATAACACTTCTTAAAATTTATTGAATCTTATTCCGATTGATTTGCCGTGAGCCTGTAAGCCTTCACGGGAAGCAAAATCTTCAATTCTTTCATGGCATTTTTCAAGAGCTGACTCTGAATAGTAAATGAATGAAGATTTTTTGATAAAATCGTCAACGGAAAGGGGGGAGGAGAATCTTGCAGTTCCGCTTGTGGGAAGAGTGTGGTTGGGACCTGCGAAATAATCACCGAGAGCTTCGGGAACATTTTTACCGAGGAAAATACTTCCCGCATTCTTTATAAGAGGAAGAAGCTCAAAGGGATTGTCAACACAGACTTCAAGATGCTCGGGGGCAATCTCATTGCTGAGTTTGACGGCTGTTTCAATTGAATCAACTATAAAAATCTTACCGTTGTTGTCAATTGATTCCCTTGCAATATCCTCACGGGGAAGGAGCTTTAACTGTCTTTCAATTTCGTCTGCAACTTTCTTTGCAAAATCGATGCATGTTGTTACAAGAACAGAACTTGCCATTCTGTCATGCTCTGCCTGTGAAAGAAGGTCAGCTGCAACATTTGCAGGGTCGCATGTGGGCTCTGCAATAACGAGAATTTCACTCGGACCTGCAATCATATCGATACTTACTTTTCCGTAAACCTGTTTCTTTGCAGTTGCTACAAAAATGTTGCCGGGGCCTACGATTTTGTCAACCTTGGGCACGCTTTCGGTGCCGTATGCAAGTGCTGCAACAGCCTGAGCACCGCCGAGCTTGAAAATCTTTGTTACGCCTGCAATTTTAGCTGCTGTAAGAATGGCGGGGTTGATTTTACCGTCAGCAGAGGGGGGAGTAACCATAACAATTTCGCTTACTCCTGCAATTTTTGCAGGAACAGCATCCATAAGTACCGTGCTGGGATATGCCGCAGTTCCGCCGGGGACATAAAGACCTGCTTTTTCAACAGGGGTGATTTTCTGACCGAGAACAATTCCGTCTTCTTTTGTAAAGACAAAGTCATTTCTTACCTGTTTTGAGTGAAAATCAGCGATATTATCTCGTGCCTGACGGAGAGTTTCTATGAAATATTCGTCAGTCTGTGAGAATGCCTCTTCGATTTCGTCTTCTGAAACAAGAAGACTTTCAAGCTTGCATTTATCAAATTTTTCGCAGTATTCAAACAGCGCTTTGTCACCGTTTTCTTTTACGTTTTCAATAATACCTTCAACAATTTTTTCGATTTCTTCGTTTTTCTTTTCATCTTCACGTGTAAAAACGGTGAAATCCGATACTGTCTTAGTGTCTATAATATTAATCATTTTTTCAATTCCTCGCTGAATTTTGTTACAATTTTATTTATCTCTTCCGTTTTGAATTTGTAACTTGCTTTATTTGCAATAAGTCTTGCACTTATGGGAAGAATTTCAGTCAGTACTCCGAGATTATTCTCTTTAAGTGTTGTTCCGGTTTCAACGATATCAACAATAACATCTGATAAATCAAGAATGGGAGCGAGCTCAATAGAGCCGTTGAGCTTGATAATCTCAATATTTCTGTTAATGCTCTTATAATATGTTTTTGCTATGTTTAAAAACTTTGTTGCAACTCTGAGTGAAACATCGGGGTTGTCAATAAAATCATTCTTGCCGGCAACGCACATTCTGCATTTTCCGATGCCAAGGTCAAGAAGCTCATAGACATCGGGTTCATATTCAAGAAGAATATCCTTACCCACAATGCCGATATCTGCCGCACCGTGTTCAACATAAATACTTACATCAGAAGGCTTTACAAGGAAGTAACTGATTCCGTTTTCTTCACTTGTGAAAACAAGCTGACGGGAATCAGAGTGCATTTCATCGCAGTCGTAACCGATTTTTGCAAAAATATCAAAAACTTTGTTTCCGAGTCTGCCTTTAGGTAATGCTACACTTATCATAATGTAACCTCCTTAACCTGAGTACCTTCAACGGAATAAACTTTTGAATTTCCGCAGTTTACAGGCATCTGAGTGACTGCATTGTATGAAATATCCTTTGAATCAAGGTCATTGCAGAAGTCTGCAAGTGTGTTTATATCTGAATTTTCATTGTAAACCACAATTGCATCGGTTCCGACTTTGTTTCTTACATGAAGCTTTCTGTCAAGAGCATCAAAATAGATTGCAAAGCCCATTGCCTGAGTTTTATCTTTGCCCATTTTTGAAAGCAGCATATCATATCTTCCGCCCGAGAGTACATCACGGGGGATAGAATGAACATAGCCGTGCATCAGAATACCGTTATAATAACCGGGGTCATCGGTAACGGAGAAGTCAATTCGTATATGCTTTTCAAGACCTGATTTTTTGAGAAGCTCATGTATTGTACTTACTTCTTTTACGGCATCCTGCATTCTTGTGTTGAGAGCATTTGTCAATGCACTTTCAATTGCTTCTTCATTTGATGCTTTACAGGACATAACATCAACAGCCGTGTTGACAGGGCTTTTGGGAAGTGAATTTGCTTCGGCAAGCTTTATAAGGTCGTGAGCATTCTTTTCTTTGAATAATTTATGTAATTCATTTCTGAGATGAATATCATTTGTCAGACAGTCAAGAAGACCTTCCGTATAACCCATATGTGAAATTTCAAGAATTGCATTACTGTCGAGCTCAAGAAGACTCTTTATTGCAAGAGTGATGATTTCAACAGTCTGAAAAAGGTCAATATTGCCTAAAACTTCAAGACCGACTTGTGAAATCTCTTTGAATTCGTGGATATCTTTTGATTCACGATATACATTTTCCGTGTAATAAAGCTTTTGTCTTTCTGCCGAATCATCTGCATTTTTGACAATGCTTAATGTAACATCAGGCTTGAGAGCCATGAGTTTGCCGTTTAGGTCAGTAAATGTAATGATTCTGTTGCCTACAAGGAAATCCTTGTTTCTTGCATAGAAATCATAGGATTCAAACTTGCTCATTCTGAACTTTTTGAAGCCTCTGTCTTCATAAAGCTTACGGAGTTTTAGCACCGTAAGCTCGTCATTATATAAAAAACTTAAATTGCCTGACAAATTGATCACCTTAAAAAACTTAGATTAGAATAAACCTTCGATTGTTCCGTCTTCATGGATATCGATTTTAAGTGCGCTGGGAGCTTTGGGAAGACCGGGCATTGTAAGAATGTCACCTGTCATAACCGTGATAAAGCCTGCACCTGAATAAAGTCTTACATCCCTGACGGTAATTTTAAAGTTTTCGGGACGACCGAGCTTTGTGGGGTCATCTGAAAGAGAATACTGAGTTTTTGCAACACAGACGGGAAGCTTATCTCTGCCGAGTCTTTCAATCTCTTTGATTGATTTTTCAGCATTTGCAGTATAAATAACGCCGTCTGCTCTGTAAATTTCTTTTGCAATTGTTTCAATCTTTTCTTTAATTGATTTTTCAGCATCATAAATATGATTAAAGTTGTTTGTAGCTTCATTAGCTTCAATTGTATCACAAACAAGTTGAGCAAGCTCAGCAGCACCTTTACCGCCCTGAGCAAAGCCTTCGGAAACACAAGCAACTGCACCGAATTCTTTACAGTAATTCTTTACAAATTCGATTTCTGCTTCTGTGTCTGCATAGAATTTGTTGATTGCAACAACAACGGGTACACCGTATTTTCTCATGTTTTCGATATGAGCACCGAGGTTGACAATACCTTTAGCCAATGCCTCAAGATTTTCATTTGAAGTTTCTGCCTTGGGAACACCGCCGTTATATTTGAGTGCACGGCATGTTGCTACAAGAACAATACAAGAAGGCTTGATACCTGCCGCACGGCACTTGATATCAAGGAATTTCTCAGCACCGAGGTCTGAACCGAAACCGGCTTCCGTAATTGTGTAATCTGCAAGCTTGAGAGCAAGCTTTGTAGCTCTTACTGAGTTACAGCCGTGAGCAATATTAGCAAAAGGTCCGCCATGAATGATTGCGGGAGTATTTTCAAGTGTCTGAACAAGGTTGGGATTTATAGCATCCTTCATAAGAAGTGTCATCGCACCTGCACAACCGAGGTCTTTACAGTAAACAGGTTCACCTGCATAATTATATGCAACAAGAATATTTTCAAATCTTTCTTTGAGGTCAGTCAGGTTTTTAGCAAGGCAGAGTATAGCCATGATTTCACTTGCAACGGTAATGTTGAAGCCGTCTTCACGGGGTACACCGCACACTTTACCGCCGAGACCTACTACGATGTTACGGAGTGCTCTGTCATTCATATCCATACATCTCTTAAAGAGAATTCTTCTCTGGTCAATGCCGAGCTCGTTGCCCTGCTGAATATGATTGTCAATAATTGCACAAAGGAGATTGTTTGCCGCTGTGATTGCGTGCATATCACCTGTAAAATGGAGATTGATATCTTCCATAGGAACAACCTGTGAATAACCACCGCCTGCAGCGCCGCCTTTGATACCGAAAACGGGACCGAGTGAGGGTTCACGGAGCGCAATGATTGCTTTCTTACCGATAACATTCATAGCCTGACCGAGACCGACAGTAACAGTTGTTTTGCCTTCACCTGCGGGTGTGGGATTGATTGCTGTAACAAGAATGAGTTTGCCGTCGGGATTGTTTTCTGTTGCTCTGAAAAGGTCATCATTGAGTTTTGCTTTGTATTTGCCGTAATAATCAAGATAATCTTCGCTGATACCTACAGAGGCCGCAACTTCTTTAATTGGAAGCATTTTACATGACTGAGCTATTTCTACATCTGTTAACATTATAATCACTCCATAAATAAAATATTTTATATTATAATACTATTATATTAAAAAATAATTCTATAAAAGAATTATGATTATAAAATTTATAAAAAATTTAAACCGCCAATTGCTGACGGTTTAATTACTTGATTATTCTTTTATTATAGGAGCATATCTCAGCTCAATATTGTTTTCGCCTTTTCCTGCACCGAATGAGATATAACATGCATCGCATCCTTCAATTTCTTCAATTGAATATTTGCATTTTGAAACAATTTCATAAGGTTTTTCAGGGGAGTATACAACAGCTTTTTTTCTTGTTGATGAATCACAGTCAAATTTGAGTGTAAACGTATCAGTTACTCTGTTATAATGATATTTGCTGATTTTATCCGGCACGGCAACAGGGTACGGGCGGCAGATTATATCCATGATTTTTTCTTCAAGAAGTCCGTCCATATAGCACCAGTATGTCTGAGACCATTGTTTGTTGTCAAAATATTCAAGAAGATGTTCAAGATGCGGATATTCCTGGCTTCCCGGGACCATTCCGCCCCATTCACCGACGATTACGGGCACATTGAGTCTTGATTGAGTTTTTGCATGCTGGTCAAATATTGCGTCAACACGGTTGTTGCCTGCAGTATTTGTGTATACTGAATCAACGGTAATGTCATATCCGTGAGGAGCAAAGCAGAGGTTTTCTTCAAGCTCTCCGTTATTATATTTTATACGGGGAGTTGAACTCGGAATGCTTGAATTTGAATAATAACAAGCCTCCATAACAATGATTCCTTTATCTGTAACTTCTCTGATTGCGGAAGAAATCTTTTTTATGAACGGATAGTATTTATCCACATCAAAATTCATTATTATAAGGTCTCCCGAAGAAGTAACCTCTCTGATAAGTGATTTGTCATCAAGTGCTGCAAGTATTTCCTTGACAGGGTCATTTTTTGTAATACCCTTTAATGCACCGATAAGCTCCTTTTTTCTTGAAAGAATTGCTTTTGTGCCTGATTTAATAAAATTTTTAAATACTTTGCCGCCGGCAGTTCCGGGGAAAGGCTCGTTGAGAATATCAAAACCGAACAGATTATCTTTATCTTTAAAACGCTCAGCTACATGCTTCCACATGTCTGCAAACCAATCCTGAAGACCCTTTCCCGCAACAGGAGTGTTAGCCCAGAAATTATCAAATGCTCTGTGTACGGCTTTATCGATAAAATAGCCTTCAGCCCAGATGATAAGCGGTTTCCTGCGTTTATATGAATCTGTAACGGTTGCCCAGTCAGGCATGCCGTGGAAACAGTCCTGATGAACATCAAGATAAACATAAATTCCGTATTTGCAAGCCATATCAACGAAGCTTTCCATATAGTCAAGATATTCTTCATTGTAAACTCCGGGGACAGGCTCAATAGCTTTCCATACAAGCCCGAAACGGATAAGAGTTATACCTTTTTCGGCAAATTTACGGAACATATCTTCATCCCAGTTTACATTGAAGTAATCCATCCGGCCCGTTTTTTCATCATAATAACCTTTGTTAACAAGGTTGATACCGTTGAAAATTCGTTCTCTGCCTGATTCATCAACAAAAGCTGTCCCTTTAACGGTTATTCTGTCCATTTCTGCATCTCCCTGAAAATTTTATAATTATATTTTAACATAAAAAAATATATTGTCAACAAAAAACTGCGCCACCGAGTGACGCAGTAAAAATTCAGGCTTTTTTCTTGGTTTTAATTACTTCTGCAAGGTCAAAATCGTTTGCTTTTTTAAGAAGCTTGTTTTCTGATTTTTCAAGTGCAGAAAGAATTGCTTTTACAATAAAGAATGCTATAACAGCAGCAACAGTACCGCATATCATACCGCCGATAACATCTGTGCAGTAGTGAACCATGAGGTAAAGTCTCGAACAACCGATAAGTACGGAGTAAACAGGGAAAATCCATTTGATTTTTTTGTTGTTTACTGTGAAGAAAAGTGCCATGCCTATTTCAAATGCACCTGTTGTGTGACCGCTGGGGAAACTTCTGAAGAGTGACTCGGGATGAGCGCCTGCTTCCGTATACCATTGCCAATACTGAGCATTATCAGCAAGCGACTGGAACGGTCTGGGTCTTAAAACAAAAGGTTTCATAACAACATTTGTAATAAGTGTACCTACAATAATTGCGAGAACGAGAGTTGCACCGATTTTTCTTGTTTTTTTGAACAGACAAAGAATAACACCGACAAATGCAAGAGGAATAATGAACTCTGAGTCACCTAAATGGGTGAATGCTTCTACAATCGGTGTGAGCCATTCAGTATGTAACTTGCCGAAAAATTCAAAAACAGAGAAATCAAAATTTGCAAAAGTTGTATCAAGCCATACGGCAAAAGCTGACGGAACTATTGCTTCTGAAAAAGGAATCATAGTAATACCTCCTGTTAGATTTTACTTAATTATAACATATAATTTGATTTTTTCAATAGAAAAAATTTTTTTATAAAAATGTTGTATATTTTATTGACATTTACCTTCAAAAGCGTATAATTATACACATAATTTTAGTAAAGGACTGATTCTGAATGCAGAATTACTTTCAGCCTGAACTTGAATGTGCTTCTCTGGATGAGATGAAAAAACTTCAGAGTGAAAAACTTGTCAAGCAGGTAAAAAATGTTTATGAAAATGTAAAGTATTATCGTGATCTGATGGACGAGAAAGGTGTAACACCTGATGATATCAAGTCAGTTGATGATCTTTATAAACTCCCGTTTCTTACAAAAGCAGACCTTCGTGATGCATATCCCTTCGGTCTCCTCGGTACTGACCTTAAAAACTGTGTAAGAATTCATTCAACAAGCGGTACAACAGGCAAACGTGTTGTTGCCTTTTATACACAAAAGGATATTGACCTTTGGGATGATTGCTGTGCAAGAGCTATTACAGCTGCCGGCGGCACAGATGAAGATATCTGTCAGGTTGCATACGGTTACGGACTTTTTACAGGCGGCTTCGGTCTTAACGGCGGTTCACAGAAGGTCGGCTGTCTGACTCTTCCTATGTCTTCAGGTAATACTGAAAGACAGATTCAGTTTATGCAGGACCTTAAATCAACAATCATCTGCTGCACACCTTCTTATGCTGCATATATCGGTGAAACACTTAAGGAGATGGGACTTACTCCCGATGACATTGACCTTAAAGCAGGTATTTTCGGTGCTGAACCATGGACAGAAGAAATGCGTCGTGATATTGAAAAGGCTCTGGGTATCAAGGCTTATGATATATACGGTCTTACAGAGTCAACCGGTCCGGGTGTTGCTTTTGAATGTTCCGAACAAACAGGCATGCATGTCAATGAAGACCATTTTATTCCTGAAATAATTGATCCTGATACAGGCGAAGTTCTTCCTCTCGGTGAAAAGGGTGAACTTGTTTTTACAAGCCTTGATAAAGAAGGTTTCCCCCTTCTCAGATACAGAACAAGAGATATCTGTGTTCTTTCACGTAAAAAATGTTCATGCGGCAGAACTCTTATCAAAATGGCTAAGCCCATGGGCAGAAGCGATGATATGCTTATCATCCGCGGTGTCAATGTCTTCCCGTCACAGATAGAAACAGTTCTTCTTAATGAAGGCTATTCACCTAATTATATGATTGAAGTTGACAGAAAGAACAATGTTGATACTCTTGATGTTTTTGTTGAACTCAATCCCGACCAGTTTACTGATACAGTCAAAGGCGTAGCCGCTAAAGAAAAAGAGCTTGCACTTGCAATCACTCAGATGCTTGGTATCAGACCTTCTGTTCATCTTGTTGCTCCCAAATCAATTGCAAGAAGTGAAGGTAAGGCAGTAAGAGTTGTTGATAAGCGTAAGCTTCATGATTGATTCTGAAAGGAGAATGCAAAAATGAGCATTAAACAGATTTCCGTTTTTATTGAAAACAAAACAGGTAAACTCGCAGAAGTCACAAGATACATTGCTGAAAACAATGTAAATATGAAAGCTCTTTCAGTTGCTGATACACACGATTTCGGTATCCTCAGAATTATCTGCGAAGACCATGATTCTGCCGTAAAAGTTCTAAAAGACGGTGGTTATGTGGTTGCTGAAACTGAAGTTCTTGCTGTTGAAATTCCTGACAGACCCGGTTCTCTTGCCGGAATTCTTGAAGTTCTTGCAAAGGCAGATATTGCGGTTGAATATACTTATGCATTCCTTTCGGTAAAAAATATCGGGCATGCATATATGATTTTCAGAGTTGATAATAATGAAAATGCAAAATCAGCACTTACTTCGGAAGGCTTTAATGTTGTTAACCGCGAAACTCTTTTCTGATAGAAAATAATTAAACCGTATCGGACTTAATTGTCTGATACGGTTTTTTTTGTTTAAAATCAATCTTCAAGAGCCTTGAGAAGGTTATTTACGTCAGATTTTGAGGGAAGCTCTTCAGCACTGATAATCGGATATTTCTTTGCAGCTTCAATTTTTGCATTTTTTTCAGCAAGAGTGATTGCTTCTGCTTCGGTTTTGCAACGGATGTATTCCATTTCAAGAACGGTTGTTACTGTATGAATACCTTTATCATCGAGTTTGGAAAGTTTTTCAATAAGTTTTCTTGTTGTATCAGAAACAACAACGGGATAAATACCGTTTACAAGCTTAATGTCAAGTGCATTGCACATTTTGCATACAGTTGAAAATGCCGTTCCGCTTATGCCGTTTTTGATTGAACTTACAATTGTTGTCTGAGGAATGCCAAGTTCTTCTGAAAATCTTCTTGTGCTTGAAAATTTAAGCTTGATATTCTTTTTGATGAGTTGTGTTAATTCATCCATATCTTATTATACCCCCGTATAATTTTTGTTATTATTTTAACATAATAAATTTTTGTTGTCAATTATAAATTAACAGTTTGTTAAATATTTATGTGCGAATATTTGCGGACAAGACGACATATGTATATACAGGAGGCAAAAAGATGAATAATTTTACGGATGCAGTAAAATTTCTTCCGGATTCATTGCAAAAGCTTTTTGTATTTCTGCCTGAAGAAATCAATAAAAATACATATGAAATCAGATTGAGAAAAAATAAACCGATTGTCCTTTTCGGAAAATACGGAGTCATATTTCTTAATAGTGATATGACATATTCATGTGTTGATTCACGCGGAGCTTATTATGTTTCAGAATCAGAAATAAATGAAACAGTTTCATCCATCTGCAAGTATTCTGTTTATTCACATCAGAATGATATTGTAAACGGATTTGTTACATTCGGTAACGGTAACAGAGCAGGCTTTGCAGGTAATGCAGTTATTGATAAAGGGAAAATTTCAATGCTCAGTGATATTGCTTCGGTTAACATCCGTATAGCATCACAAGGTAGTGATTTGCCTCTTGATATAAAGTGCCTGCTTGATGATTTTTCAGGAATACTTATTGCGGGACCTCCATGCAGCGGTAAAACAACAATTCTGAAAGTTATTTCAGAAATTATATCCTCAGATTATTTTTTCGGGTTTCAGAAAACCGTTGTCATTGATGAAAGATATGAAATGCAGAATATCAGAGGAGTCAATTGTGATGTTCTTTGCGGATATCCGAAAGCTAACGGAATCGAACACGCGGTCAGGACTCTTTCACCGCAGGTTGTGATATGTGATGAAATAATTTCTTCTGAAGAAATAATGAAAATGGCAGAGGGAATGTATTGCGGAGTTAAATTTATTGCAAGTATGCATTTATCATCAGTCAATGATATGAAGAAAAGTCCGTTATTCAGAAAATTGTTGACCCTTGGAATTTTTGATTATGTTGTTCTGCTGAAAGGCGGAGCAGATGCAGGAAAAATTGAAAAAATAGTCAGAACGGAGGATTTGAAAAATGACAATCTGCCTTGTAATTATTATTCTGACCGTATCGGTTATTACAGCATTTTTGATAATTCACAATGAAAAAATGCATTGTGATGCTCTTTATGAAGTCAGTCTTCTGATTACAGATATTAAAAATAGTGCATTGTTTTCAAACCGTTCTTTTGAAAAGATAATATTCAGTCTCAATGAAACGGGGAAATATAATTCACTTGATTTTATCAGTTCTTTTTGCAATAAATGTGAGAATTTATCTGTTCCCGAAAGATGGAAAAGCTCTGTTGAAGAGTCGGACTGTAAATTATATCAATGGGAACAGGATATACTTATAAGATTATGCAATTCATTGTGTGTATGTGCGAGAGAAAACATTGAAGAATACTGCGAAAAAGCACTTTATGATATTGATGCATTTATTCAGACGGCAAAAGAGAAAAAAGAAAAAACCATAAAAACACGTGCGGTGTTTGCTGTTTCAACAGGTGTTATGATTGCATTGCTGTTTATCTGAAGGAGGAACGGATGGAGGTTGAAATACTTTTTAAAATTGCTGCAATAGGCATAATTGTTGCCGTTCTCAATCAGGTTTTATCAAGGTCGGGACGTGATGAATACACAATGATAACAACACTTGCAGGGCTTATAATCGTTCTTATGATGTTATTGCCTCACCTTGTTGATTTGTTCAGGTATATTAAAACGGTGTTTGAATTATGATAAAAATATTCTCGGTTGCGGTTATAGGCGCAGTTTCATTTGTCCTTCTGAAAAAATATTCACCCGAATTTACGGTAATTTTTGAAATCGGAGCTGTTGTATTTCTTATTTTCTTTATTTATCCGTATCTGTGTGACCTGATTGATCTTATAAAAACATACGGTGCAGACAGCGGAGTGAATGCAGAATACATAAATATTATCGTTAAAGCTCTGGGAATTTCACTTGTAACGCAGTTTTCATCCGATATGTGTAAAGATGCGGGAGAAACAGCACTTGCATCAAAAACCGAATTTGCGGGAAAAGTTATAATGATAGCTTCATCTGTGCCGATTATAAAAACACTTTTTGAACTTACAGTCAGATTGATTGATGCGGGATGAAAAAAATTGTTTGTGTTTTTTTAATATTATTTTTTCTTTGTTGTTTATCGGTTACGGTTTATGCGGAAGATATTTCATCAGACAAATTCTATCAGACTGTGATCGATAATATTACGGATAATCTTGATGATGAAACAATAGAAATTCTCGAATCTCTCGGTTTTCGTAATTACACTCCTGATGAAATATCGGATTTATCATTAAAAGAAACATTGTCCGCATTTTTTGATATTTTTACCGATAATCTGAAAGAACCTTTTGAATTTGTATGTATCAGCATGGTTATTATAATATTCTGTTCTTTATCAAACGGAATACTCGGTTCCGGAAACAGAACAGGAGCTTATTTTGAATCAATTTCCGTGATTTTTATTTCATTGATTGCGTTTTCAAAAATAATCGATCTCATTACAAAAACCATAGCCGTTATTAAGATTGTTTGCGGTCTTATGAAATTACTTTTACCCATTCTTACGGCAATTATTGCTTTTTCGGGAAAACCGACTCTGGCATTGAGTTCGGGATCCGTTTCGTTATATATTTCCGAGGTTATAATTGCCGTTTGTAATGATTTTCTTTCTCCTCTGCTATGTGTTTTTGCAGCATTTTCCCTGTGTGCCTCTGCAAACGGAAATATAAACATTTCACCTGTTATTAATCTTGTTAAAAAGGTTTTTAGTATAATTCTCGGATTTCTCGGAACTGTTTATTCAGGTGTCCTTACATTAAGAGATGTTATTGCCGCAGGTACGGATAAAATAACCGTTAAAGGGATAAAATTTGTTCTCGGTTCGGCTGTTCCGATTGTCGGTAGTACAATCAGTGAGGGATTTACAGCAGTAGTGTCGGCATTATCTCTGTTTAAAAATACATTCGGTATACTCGGAATAATTGTCTGTGTAATACTGATTATGCCGGTTTTAAGTCGTATTGTTCTCTGGATTCTTTCTTTAATGATATCGGAATATGTCTCCGTTGCATTCGGAAAAGATACAATTTCACAAGTGTTTTCGTCACTCAGGTATGTGATTACAATGCTTCTTACATTATTATTTTTTATGATTTTTGTTTTTCTTATTTCTGTTTCATCGGTTATGATTACGGGTGGTATGCAATGACTGAAATTAAAAGCTGGGCGATTATTCTTTGTATATCATTGATTATTTCATCTGTAGTACTGTTCATTGCACCTGACGGAAGTATGAAAAGATATTTAAGCTATATAATTTCCGTATTTATTCTTACAGTTGTACTTTTACCTCTGAACAATATGAATTTTTCACATCTTACTGATTTCACTGCAGAAGAATTGATTAAACCTGATGAGGAATATTCCGTATTACTCAATGAATATATATATGACAGTACCGAACAAGTCGTAAAAAATAATATAAAAAAGGAGCTTGATAAAATTTGTTCGGAAAAGTATTCTGTTGAAATCTCTTTTGAACACTCAGATAAGCAGATAAAAGCGGAAAGTATAAAAATTTTCATCAGTGAGCCGGATATAAAAAATATAGCGGTAATCAGAAAAAAAACAGGGGAGCTTACCGGGATAATTCCCAAGGTGAAGATATATGAATTACAAAGCAATAACTGAAAAAATCAAAGCATTAATTTCTGATAAAAAGATTTCAGCGATTCTTATATCAATTGTGTTGGTTATTATAATTCTGCTCATAAACACTACAGAAGATAAAACAAATTTACCTGAAAATACCGAAACCACAACAGCAATTTCTGTTTTATCAATAGCCGATATTCAGAGTGAAATTGAAAACCGACTTGAAGAAATGATAAGAACTGTTCACGGTGCAGGTAATGTAAGAGTTATGGTAAGTCTCAGTTCGTCAGGAGAGTATATTTATGCTGAAAATTCAAGAAAAGAAAATAACGGTGAAAAACAGATGCAGGATAATGAAATTGTTATATATGAATCTGACAACGGAAATGATGAAGGGCTTATAGTAAGTGTTAAGTCACCTGAAATTTCAGGGGTTGCAGTTGTCTGTGACGGCGGGAACAGTTCTGTTGTGCGAGCCGAAATAACCGAGCTTGTAACCAGTCTTTTCGGTATCGGTGCCGACAGAGTTTATGTAGGCAGTAATATGCGTTAAATTATAAAAGGAGAATCAGTATGAAAATTACATCAAAAAAAAGACATTTAATGATGGCAGGTCTTGTGCTTATTTTAGGTGCGGCAGTTCTTGTGAACTGGTATTATACCGACCCGGAGAAAAATCCCGTAGCGGCAGAAAGCGGTTCGGATGTCAACGAAGCAAACGGAAAAAATCTCGGTGATGCCGTTTATGTAAGCAGTTCGGATATCAATGAAGAGTATTTTGCAAACGCAAAGCTTTCAAGAGATGAATCATATGATTCTGCAGTAGCAACTTTAAAAGAAATTATCGACAGCAGTGAAGTTGATGAACAGTCTGTTCAGACAGCTGCTGATTCAATAAATTCAATAACTAACAGAAAAATTGCTCAGGTAAACATTGAAAATCTCGTCACGGCAAAAACAGGAAGCAAGTGTGTTGCCGTAATTTCAGATGACGGTGCAGAAATAATTGTAGCCGATAGTATACTTAATGATGCCACAGTATTGCAGATAAAAGAAATAGTTATTGAAAATACGGATTTTTCTGCAGAAAAAATATCAATAATTGGTGCAAAATAGTTGTTTATTTTTTTATTATATGTTATTATAAAATAGAATATTTACAAATATATAATTTGTCATAATATTCATATTACTTTAAGAAAACAACTTTTTCTTAAAAAGAAAAATCAAGCCTTCGTTTATGCGAAGGCTGATTGCCATATGCGGAGGTTACATTATGACAAGAAAAGAAGCCAGAGAGCAGGCATTTATCATTATTTTTGAAAAAGAGTTCAACAATGAATATACTCTTGATGAAATAATTGAAGCCGCAAAAGATGCTGAACTGTTTGAAGCTGATGAATTTGCAATCAATATCGCAAAGGAAACACTTGCAGATATTGAAAATCTTGACGGAATAATTTCTTCAAATCTTAAAGGCGGTTGGAAAATCGGCAGAATTTCAAAAGTTTCGCTTGCTATTCTCAGACTTGCTGTATGCGAAATGACAAAATTCAATGATATTCCCGTATCGGTTTCAATCAATGAAGCTGTTGAACTTGCTAAAAAATATGCGGCAGAAGAAGATTCATCTTTTGTCAACGGTCTTCTTTCATCCGTTAATAAAGGCATGAAGGCTGATGTCTGAGCTGTTTCTCGGAATTGATACAAGTAATTATACTTCATCATGTGCTGTTTACAATAAAGATGAAGATTCATTTGTATCATTAAAAAAACTTTTACCCGTAAGTGAAGGCCGGCTCGGACTCAGACAGTCTGATGCAGTATTTCATCATACAAAAAATCTTCCGCCTTTGCTTTTTGAGCTTGTTTCAGGTTGTAATAACATATTTTGTGTAAGTGCTTCATATGCCCCTTGCGACAGAGAGGGGTCATATATGCCTTGTTTTTCGGTAGGGCAAGGCTTCGGAAAAGTTCTTTCGGGAGCTTATAATTCAAAGTATTATGAGTTTTCACATCAGGCGGGGCATGTTGCGGCTGCTGTTCATTCAAGCGGACATGCTGAACTTATTGATAAAGAATTTTTGGCTTTTCATGTTTCGGGAGGTACAACGGAACTTCTCTATGTAAAACCCGATACGGACAAGCCTTTTGATATCACTCAGATTGCGTCTTCACTTGACCTTAAAGCAGGACAGGCTGTTGACCGTGCAGGGGTAATGATGGGGCTGAAATTCCCCGCAGGTCCGGAATTAGACAAGCTTGCAAATCTCAGCGATAAACAATATAAAATCAAACCGTTCACCAAAGACGGTTGCTGCAGTTTCTCGGGACTTGAAAATCAATGCAGAAAGATGCTTGATACCGGTGAAGAAAAATGTGATGTTGCAAAATACTGCATTGATTATGTTTGTGCCGCTGTCAGGATAATGACTCAGGAAGCGCTCAAAAAATACGGTGAACTTCCCGTAGTTTATGCAGGGGGAGTAATGAGTAATTCAATTCTCAGAAAAGTTCTCTCATCTGAATTCGGAGCTTATTTTGCAAAACCCGAATTTTCTTCGGATAATGCCGCAGGTACGGCATACTTAGGTTATATAAAGGAGTATTGCAGATGATTACAGACAGAGCTGCATTGACTGTTTCACAACTGAATACGTATGTAAAAATGCTGTTTGAAGCAGACGATGTGCTTCGTCGTGTCTGTGTTGTCGGTGAAATTTCCAATTTTGTTAATCATTACAAAACCGGTCATCTCTATTTTTCCGTAAAAGATGAATTTTCAGCCGTAAATGCAGTTATGTTTGCAGGTAATGCAAAAAGCCTCAGATTCAGACCGGAAAACGGTATGAGAGTCATTATAACAGGCAGAGTTTCTGTTTTTGAAAGAGACGGTGTTTATCAGATTTATGCCGACTCAATGGAACCTGAAGGTGCCGGTTCGCTTATGATTGCATTTGAACAGCTTAAAAAGAAGCTTTCTGCTGAAGGGCTTTTTGATGTTGAAAATAAAAAACCGCTTCCTGAATTTCCCAAGAAAATTGCTGTTCTTACTTCACCTGTCGGTGCCGCATTGCAGGATATAATCAATGTTATTTCAAGAAGATATCCGCTTTGCGAAATTGTTTTCTGCCCCGTTGCAGTTCAGGGTGTCAATTGTGCAAAAGAAAATATTTCCGCTTTGCAGAAAGTGAATATGAGAGATGATATTGATGTTATCATTCTCGGAAGAGGCGGAGGCTCTGTTGAAGACCTTTGGGGATATAATGATGAACAGCTTGTAAGAGCTGTATTTAATTCACGGATTCCCGTTATAAGCGGTATCGGTCATGAAACAGATTTTACTCTGTGTGATTTTGTTTCGGATTTGAGAGCTCCCACACCGTCTGCGGCAGCAGAAATTTCAGTTCCTGATATTCTTGAATTGATTCAGTTTACCGATTCACTTTTTTTCAGGCTCAGTAAAGCTATGAATGATATAATAGAAGAACAGACGGATTATATTTTCAATCTTTCTCAGAGGCTTAAAGCTTATGACCCCGTAAGAATTCTTGAAAACCGATTTATTTATACAGATTCACTTAAACTCAGGCTGAAAACTGCAATTGATAATTATATTTCTCAGAAAGATGCTTCATTGAATGTCATTTGTGAAAAATTGCAGTTGCTCAATCCTTATTTTATGATTGAAAAAGGTTTTATACCTGTTTTCAGAGATAATAAAAGAATTTTATCGGCATCAGATCTTTCTGTTGATGACTCAATCTCAATGGATTTTATCGACGGAACGGTAAAATGCCTTGTTAAAAATATTGAACTGACGGAGTAATCTTTATGAAAAAGAATATGAAATATGAAGAAGCCGTAAAAAAACTTGAAGAAATTGTGCTTAAACTTGAAAAAGGTGATATGCCTCTTGAAGATACAGTCAAACTTTATGATGAGGCAACAAAACTTTCAGGTTATTGCACGGCACTTCTTGAAAATGCAAAACTGAAAATCAGTGAAATTTCTGACAAAGAAGGTGCAGACGATGAATTCTGAAACAATAATTAAAAGTCATATTGAGCTTATTGAAAGCAGAATAATGTCATTTGTTCCGAAAACTCTTGCAGAGTATTCCGTAATAGAAGAAGCTATGAAGTATTCTCTTGAATCAGGCGGAAAGAGAGTCAGACCTTTGTTGACACTTGAATTCTGCCGTGTGCTCGGCGGTGATTTTGCAAAAGCTCTTCCTTTTGCCGTTGCGGTTGAATTTATCCACACATATTCACTCATTCATGATGATTTGCCCTGTATGGATAACGATGATTTCAGACGAGGCAAACCCGCATCGCACAAGAAATACGGTGAAGCAAATGCACTTCTTGCAGGTGACTCTCTTCTTACTCATGCTTTTTCAGCTATTGCATCATCAGAACTTTCTGCAAAGCAGATGATTGATGCCGTGCGTGAATTGTCTTCATATGCAGGTTCAAACGGGATGATAGGCGGTCAGATTATTGACCTTGAGGGCGAGAATAAATCACTTGATATTGATTCTCTTTTTCTCATGGACAAGCTGAAAACATCAGCTCTTATCACTTCTGCATGTGTACTCGGCTGTATCGCTGCCGATAAATATGAATATATTCCGTCAGCCGTTAAATTTGCGGAAAATCTCGGAATAGCATTCCAGATAATTGATGATATTCTTGATTTTCTCGAAGGTGAAGATAACAGCGATATTATATCGGGTAAATCAACATATGTTTCTTTATTAGGTCTTGATGAAGCCCGTAAACAGGCTTCCGAATATACAAAAAAGGCTCTTGATGCACTCAAAGAAATTGACGGTGATACTTCCGTCCTTGAGTCTTTTGCACAGTTACTTTTTAACAGACAGTCATAATTCAGTTTTATCATAATAGGTGATATTATGGAAAAAAATGAAAGTTTACTTGAAGGCATAAAAAAGCCTTCTGATATAAAGAAGCTTTCCGATAATGAACTGCAGATTCTTGCAGATGAAATCAGAAAAGTTCTTATTGAAACCGTTTCGGAAACGGGCGGACATCTTGCATCAAATCTCGGTGTGGTTGAGCTTACAATTGCTCTTCATAAGGTGTTCAATTCTCCTCATGATAAAATAGTCTGGGACGTCGGGCATCAGGTCTATGTGCATAAACTGCTTACAGGCAGATATGACAGAATAAAAACACTCAGACAGCACGGCGGCTTGTCAGGTTTTTCATCACCTGATGAAAGTGAACACGATACATTTTTCAGCGGTCACAGCAGTACTTCTGTTTCTGCGGCATACGGCATTGCTCAGGCTAACAAAATAAAAGGAAATAAGAATACTGCAATTGCAGTTATAGGTGACGGTGCATTCACGGGCGGCATGGTTTATGAAGCCCTTAACAATGCAGGTAGAGAACGTTCAAGACTTATTGTCATTCTCAATGACAACGATATGTCTATTTCAAAAAATGTCGGTTCTCTTGCTCAGCATCTCGCTGTTATAAAAGCCAGACCCTCTTATTTCAGAATGAAAGCTAAAACCGAACAGATGATTAATAAAATTCCTCTTGTTGGTGTAAAGCTTTCAAATTCAATATTCAGATTCAAAACAGGTCTTAAAAGACTTTTTTATAAATCAAGTACAATGTTTGAGGACCTCGGATTCAGATATATGGGTCCGATTGACGGTCACAATATCGAAGTTCTCACAGATGCTCTTGAGGCTGCAAAATCTGCAAATTATCCTATTCTTCTTCATATAAAAACAACCAAAGGCAAGGGATATAATTTTGCTGAGCTTGATCCGAGTGTATTTCACGGTATTTCAAAATTTGATATTGATACCGGTGAATCAATCAGCTCCGGAACTTCATTCTCCAATGAATTCGGCTCTGTTCTTTGTAATTTTGCCGGTAATGACAGACGTGTCTGTGCTGTAACAGCTGCAATGTCACTCGGTACCGGACTTGATACATTTGAGAAACTTTTTCCTTCAAGGTTTTTTGATGTCGGTATAGCTGAAGAACATGCTGTTACATTCTGCTCAGGACTTGCCAAGGGTGGCATGCTTCCCGTGTTTGCTGTTTATTCTGCATTTCTGCAGAGGGCATATGACCAGCTTGTTCATGATGCCGCTTTACAGAAACTCAAAATGGTTATTGCAATTGACAGAGCAGGTTTTGTTACGGGAGACGGTGAAACACATCACGGTATTCTCGATGTGCCGTTTCTTAATTCAATTCCCGGAATTACTGTTTATTCTCCGACTTTATACAGCGAAATGAGAAATGCTTTTGTTAAAGCATTATATCATGATTCGTCAGTTGTTGCTGTCAGAATGTTCAAAGGAGCAGAACCGCATCTTCCCGAAGATTTTGTTCCTTCATTTGAAGATTTTGATGTATACGGCGACCCGGAGAGTAAAATAGCAATTGTGACTTACGGCAGACTTTTTGCTTCATCTGCGATTGCGAAAAATTTCCTTAAAGAATCAGGAATTTCCGTAAAAGTAATAAAACTCAATAAAATCAAACCGATATCCGTAAAAGCTGTTAAAGAAGTGATGAATTGCTCTCATATTTTCTTCTATGAAGAGGGAGAAAAATCAGGCGGTTGCGGTGAAATATTCAACATGATGCTTACCGAATCAGGTTTTTTAGGTAAATTCTGTCTGAAAGCGGTTGAAGATAAATTTGTTCAACATGCCACAGCTGAAATATTGTTAAAGGAATACGGATTCGATGAGGAGTCAATTTCCCGATATATACAAGAGGTAATTTCTCAATGAGTGATAAAATTAGACTTGATACAAGAATATTTGAACAGGGACTTACCGAAAGCCGCGAAAAAGCAAAAGCTTTTATCATGGCGGGACAGGTTTATGTCAACGGCATGAAAGCAACAAAAGCCGGAATGACCGTTACCGAAAAAGACGTGATTGAAGTCAGAGGTACAAGTGAATTTGTCAGCCGTGGCGGTCATAAGCTAAAAAAAGCCATGTCGTCATTTCCGATAACCCTGAATAATAAAATCTGTATGGATGTCGGTGCTTCAACAGGCGGTTTTACCGACTGTATGCTTCAGAACGGTGCTTCAAAGGTCTATAGTGTGGATGTAGGTTACGGTCAGCTTGCATGGAAACTCAGAAGTGATTCGCGTGTAGTAAACCTTGAAAGAACGAATATCCGTTATGTTACTGATGAACAGGTTCCTGATAAAATTGACTTTTTCTCCGTTGACGTCTCTTTTATTTCTCTGACACTCGTTCTTCCCGCCGTCAAAACACTTCTCTCCGAATACGGTGAAGGTGTCTGTCTTATCAAGCCTCAGTTTGAAGCAGGACGTGAAAAAGTAGGAAAAAAAGGCGTTGTAAGAGATAAGGCTGTGCATGAAGAAGTAATTGCAAAGATTTATGATTTTGCAATAAACAACGGCTATAATGTTCTCGGTCTTGATTATTCGCCCATAAAAGGTCCCGAAGGTAATATTGAATATCTTATACATCTCGGTATCAATAAAGACTCAGATACGCAAGTTGATATCCATTCTGTTGTAATGGCTTCACACGAAGAACTTGATAAATAATCAGGTGATATTATGAAAGTTGCTTTAATGCCAAATTTTACGAGAGAAACTGCATATGAGACGACAGTTAAATTATGCAATGCTCTTGAAAAACTGAATATTTCGTTTTCATTTTTAAATGAAGATTCATCTTTTCCCGATGAATTCAGAGATAAGGTAATATGTAAAGAGGAATTGTGTGAATATGCCGATGTGCTTATTGCAATCGGCGGTGACGGCACAATGATAAGGGCGGCAAATATTGTGTTGCCTTATGAAATTCCCGTTCTCGGAATCAATGCCGGTAATCTTGCTTATCTTACGGACCTTGAAACCGATGAAATGCTTCTTCTTAACAAGCTGATTACTAATCAGTATTACATTGAAGAACGAATGGTTCTCAATGTACGTGTTTTTAATGAAATAAATGAACAGATTCTCGATGAATACTGCATAAACGATGTTGTTTTTGCAAGAGGTGCGGAAATAAAGCTTACTTCACTCGATTTTTATTGTGATAACCGTTTTATTAACAGATATAATTCAGACGGTCTGATTGTCGCCACTCCGTCGGGCTCAACCGCATACAATCTTTCTGCCGGCGGCCCCATAGTAGATCCGAGAATTGAAAGTATTCTTCTTACACCGGTGTGTCCTCATTCTCTTGTTGAAAGGCCGGTTATATTCAGCTCGGATTCTGAATTTCATATTGTAAATCCGGGTAAATCAGATATATTGTTATCGTGTGACGGCAGAGATTCTTTTGATTTTAAAGTAAATTACGGTGCTAAAATAAAAAAAGCCGTGAAAAAAGTCAAATTCATACGTCTTAAAGATGATACTTTCATGGAAATATTACATAAAAAAATGAAGAACAAGTAAAAGGTGATGTAAATGAAAAAAGACAGACACGCAAAAATACTTGAATTGATAGAAAAATATGATATTAGCACTCAGGAAGAATTGCTTGAAAGGCTTCTTGACTGCGGAGTTGAAGTTACTCAGGCTACAGTTTCAAGAGATATCAAAGAATTAAGACTTGTAAAGCATCCTTCATCAGCCGGACAATATAAGTATTCTCTTGCAACAGGTGCTGATGAAAAATATATGAAATACTCAGCTATTTTTACGCAGTCGGTAACTCATTCCGATTATGCACAGAATATATGTATGCTCAAGTGCCATCCCGGTACGGCTCAGGCTGCATGTGCCGCAATTGATGCTCTTGAAATTTCAGAAGTTCTCGGTACAATTGCAGGTGATGATACAATATTTATTCTGTGCAGAACAGAACGTGCGGCACAGAACACAAAAAGAGAAATTGATTCACTTTTTAAATCCAAGGGCTGATTTATATGTTATCCAACCTTATAATTGAAAATATTGCAATTATTGAATATGCATCAATTGATTTTCAGAAAAACTTCAATTGTATGACAGGCGAAACCGGTGCAGGTAAGTCAATTATTATTGATTCAATTAATGCCGTTATCGGTGAAAAGACCTCACGTGAACTCATAAGAACGGGGGAGAGCAAAGCTACCGTAACTGCTTTTTTTTCCGATATATCAGAAAAAAGCAAATCTGTTCTTTCCGAAATGGGGATTGAGTGCGAGAGTGACAATACATTACATATCACAAGAACGCTTTATAAAGACGGCCGTAACTCCTGTAAAATCAACGGAAACAATGTGACGGTTTCAATGCTTAAAAATATAGGTTTAAGTCTTATAAATATTCACGGTCAGTCTGATAATCAGCAACTTATGGCTCCTGAATTGCATTATACTTTTATTGATTCCGTGGCTGATAATATTGATTTATATAATGACTATTTTCAGAATTTTTCAGAACTGCAGTCAATAAAAAACCAGATAAATAAACTTACTCTTGATGATGCTTTTAAAGCAAGAAGAATTGACCTTCTTGAATATCAGATTGATGAAATAAAAAAGGCCGATATCAGAATCGGTGAAAAAGAAGAACTCATTACAAGAAAAACTGCAATGAATAACTCTCAGAAGATTGTTTCATCGCTTAACGATGCTTATTGTGCTTTGAACGGTTCGGATGACTTCGGCGGTGCAGTTTCTCTTCTTTTTGATGCGGCAAGAGCTTTAAATTCGGTTTCAGCTTATCTGCCTGATGCAGAAACAATGGCTGAAACTCTTAACGATATCGCTTATACAGCTGATGCATATACATCCGATATTGGGAATATGATTGAAAATTCCCAATATGATGAAAGAGAACTTGCCGATATCGAAGAAAGACTTGATGTAATTTACAGATTATCAAAAAAATACGGCGAAACTGAAGAAGAAATCTTAGAATTCCTTGACAAAGCTGAAAAAGAATTGCATAATATAACTTATTCTGATGAATTGATTGAAAAACTCAATTCACAGCTTACTGTTCAGGAAAATAAAACACGTGAATCAGCATTGAATCTTTCAGAGTCAAGAAAAAAAGCGGCTTCGGTTTTTGAAAAAAGAATCAGAGAAGAACTCAGTTTTCTTGATATGCCGGATACTGTGTTTTTTGCTCATTTCAATGAAACAGATTTTACGGAAACGGGTATTGATGATATTGAATTCCTTATTTCCGCAAATAAAGGTGAAGATGCAAAACCGCTTGCAAAAATTGCATCGGGCGGTGAACTTTCACGAATTATGCTTGCAATAAAGAGTGTTCTTTCTGATAAGGATGATACCGATACATTGATTTTTGATGAAATAGATACAGGTGTCAGCGGAAGAGCGGCAGGAAAAATTGCAAAGAAACTGTATGATGTTTCAAAAAACAGACAGGTTCTCTGCATAACACATCTTGCATCAATTGCTGCTTATGCCGATAATCATATGCTCATTTCTAAAGCTGTCAAAGGTGAAAAAACGTACACATCTGTTACACCTCTTGATTATAACGGCAGAGTATCGGAAATTGCCCGTATTATCGGCGGTGATGAAACCGATAAGATTCATCTTGAATCTGCAGGACAACTTCTTAATGAAGCATCATCTTATAAATAAAGGAGTGATTTTATGAAAATCGGTGTATGTGGCGGAACTGACCGTATAGCTGCAACTGCTGATGCAGGTTTTGACTATATTGAAGGTAATTTTACAAGTATAACTCGTTGGACTGATGAAGAATATTACAATTTCAATAATGAATTGAAAAAATATTCTCTTCCCTGTGAAGCGGCAAACTGTTTTTTACCCGGTGAAATGAAAATCGTCGGTGATGGTGTTGATTATAAAGCTCTTGAAGAATATCTTCTTAAAGGTTTTAAGCGAGCAAAAGAAACAGGCATAAAAATGGTTGTTATGGGTTCAGGCGGAGCGAGAAGCGTTCCCGACGGTTTTAGCTTTCAAAAAGCTGTTAATCAGATTGTTTTCTTCGTTTCTCAATATGCGGCTCCGATTGCGGCAGATAACGGTATTGAGTTTGTTTTTGAACCTCTTTGCAAACCTGAATCAAATATTATCAATACAATAAAAGACGGTGCAATGCTCGCATCAGTTATAAATATGCCCAATGTAGGCACCCTCGGTGACCTTTATCATATGCATGTTGAGGGTGATACATATAAAGATGTAAGAGAACTAAAAGGTATTTTTAAACATGCTCATATTTCATATCCCGTTCCGGGAACAGAAATGAGACGAGTATTTATGAAATCACCTGATGAATATGATTATAAAGGCTTTTTTGAAGCATTGAAATTTGTCGGTTGTGAACGTGTTTCAATTGAAGCCGCAACAAATGATTTTAATAATGACGTTTATGAAGCCGTTAAAATCATGAAAATGTATAAATAATTTCGGAGGATATACAAAATGAAAATTTATGACGAACTTGTAGCAAGAGGACTTATTGCACAGGTTACAGACGAACAGGAAATCAGAGACCTTATAGATAATGGTAAAGCTGTTTTCTACATCGGATTCGACCCCACTGCAGACAGTCTTCATGTCGGTCACTTTATGGCTCTTTGCCTTATGAAGAGGCTTCAGATGGCAGGTAACAGACCTATTGCCCTTATCGGCGGCGGTACAGGTATGATCGGTGACCCTTCAGGCAGATCTGATATGCGTCAGGTCATGACAGCAGAAACAATTCAGCATAACTGTGACTGTTTCAAGAAGCAGATGGAAAGATTTATTGAATTCGGTGAAGGTAAAGCTCAGATGGTCAATAATGCTGATTGGCTTCTCAACCTTAATTATATCGATGTTCTTCGTGAAGTCGGTGCATGTTTTTCAGTTAACAATATGCTTCGTGCTGAATGTTACAAGCAGAGAATGGAAAAAGGTCTTTCATTCCTTGAATTCAACTATATGATTATGCAGAGCTATGACTTCTATCATCTCTATCAGCATTACGGCTGTAATATGCAGTTCGGTGGTGACGACCAGTGGAGCAATATGCTTGGTGGTACTGAGCTTATCCGTAGAAAGCTTGGTAAAGATGCTCACGCTATGACAATTACACTTCTTCTTAATTCAGAAGGTAAGAAGATGGGTAAAACAGCTAAAGGTGCTGTTTGGCTTGATCCCAACAAGACATCTCCCTATGAGTTCTATCAGTATTGGAGAAATGTTGATGACGGTGACGTTCTCAAATGTATCCGT
>JAZSPR010000139.1:0-19612 GCA_045537555.1 Acutalibacteraceae bacterium
GCTCAATTCGCAATTTCGGAAGCCCTTCGGGCTTGAATTATATAAATGGGTCAAAGGGCGAAGCCCTTTCCACAATTGAGCATTGCGCATTGAGAATTGAGAATTTTTGTCGAACTTCAGTTCGACAAATTCTGATTTATATTTATTTACTCTTGACAATTCATTAACAATGTTTTAAAATAAATAATTGTATTGTTATGTTTGGAGGTAAAAACATGCTTAACACTGAAAAGACAATGGAAAAAATTGTTGCCCTTTGCAAAGGCAGAGGCTTTATTTTCGCAGGCAGTGATATCTACGGCGGACTTGCAAACACATGGGACTACGGCCCTCTCGGTGCAAGACTTAAGAATAACGTAAAAGACACATGGAGAAAGAGATTCATTCAGGAAAGAAAGAACAGCTACGAAGTTGATGCTGATATCCTTATGCACCCCAGAGTATGGGAAGCAAGCGGTCACGTTGCATCATTCTCAGACCCCCTTCTTGACTGTAAAGAGTGTAAAATGCGTCACAGAGCAGACAATCTTATTGATGATTTCGACGAGAATGCTCACGCAGACGGCATGACAAAGGAAGAGATGTTCCAGTTTATCAAGGACCATTCAATCCCCTGCCCCAACTGCGGCAAACACAATTTCACAGACATCAGAGAATTCAACCTCATGTTCCAGACATTCAGAGGTGTTACAAATAACAGCAAGAGTGTTATCTATCTCCGTCCCGAAAATGCTCAGGGTGAATATGTAAACTATCTCAACGTTCAGCGTTCAATGAGAGCAAAGCTCCCCTTCAGCATAGGTCAGATAGGTAAGGCTTTCAGAAACGAAATCACACCCGGTAACTTCACATTCAGAACAATCGAATTTGAACAGATGGAGTTCCAGACATTCTGTAAAGAAGGCACAGACACGGACCTTTACGATTACTTCAAGAACTACGGTATGAAGTATTATCAGGATCTCGGCATCCCTGCAGACCACCTTCGTTTCCACGACCATGAAAAGCTTGCTCACTATGCAAAGGCTGCATGTGATATCGAATTCCTCTTCCCCTTCGGCTGGGGCGAAATCAACGGCACTCACAACAGAACAAACTTCGACCTTACAAGACATCAGGAATACAGCGGAACAAAGATGGATTATCTTGATCCCGAAACAAACGAAAGATATATCCCCTTCATCATTGAATCAACATACGGTCTTGACAGAACTGTTCTCGCACTTCTCTGCGAAGCTTATGACGAAGAAGTTATCGATGCAGAAAAGAACGACACAAGAGTTGTTCTCCACTTAAGCCCTGCAATCGCTCCCTACAAGGCTGCAGTTCTTCCCCTTTCAAAGAAGCTTTCTGAAAAGGCTCTTGAAGTTTATGAAAAGCTTTCAAAGAGCTTCATGGTTGACTTCGACGAAACAGGTTCAATCGGCAAGAGATACCGCCGTGAAGACGAAATCGGTACACCTTTCTGTATCACATACGACTTCGACAGCGAAACAGACGGTTGCGTAACTGTGCGTGACAGAGATACAATGGAACAGGTAAGACTTCCCATTGATGAACTCGAAGCTTATATTGCAGAAAAGATTAAATTCTGATTTTCAGGCACAGTGCTTCGGTACTGTGCTTAATTTTTGTTATGAAAAAAAATATAAAAAAATTTATTCCGATACTCATATTTATCGTTATTTCCGTTTTTGTACTCTTTTTTTACAAATGCCCGATAAAACTTATTTTCGGGTTTGACTGCCCGGGTTGCGGATTGACACGGGCATTCAAATCATTGCTGATGCTTGATTTCAGAAGTGCTTTTAATTTTCATCCTATGATTTTTATACTTGTTGCAGAAGTTATTTATTATATTTTCAGCAGATTTATTTTAAAAAAGAAACTGAAAACAAAAACCGAACAGATTATTCTGATTTTAACCGCTATTCTTACAATTGTTGTGTGGATATTGAGATTGTTTTTTAATTAATATGGACTTTTTACATTTTATAATGTATAATGTAAGAAAATAGGAGGTTTTTTAAATGAAAAAATTTACATGTGTATTTCTTTCAGTTCTCATTATGATGCTGTCATTCACTTCATTGTTTTCAGTATCGGTCTATGCCGAAGATAATGTTGTAATTCACGATGAAGATGCACTTCATGCTGACAGTTACAAAATTGTGAACACAAAAGGTGAAGAAGTTTTCTTAAGAGGTATCAATCTCGGCGGTTGGCTTATTATGGAAGACTGGTTCTGCCCTGTAGACAATGATTCAACAGGTGATGTTCTTACTTATGAAGTTCTTGAAAATCGTTTCGGCAAAGAAAAGACTTATGAACTCATGAACATCTATCAGGATAACTGGATTGTTGAATCCGACTTCCTCAACATTGCCGAAATGGGCTTCAACTGTGTCAGAATCCCCTTCTGGTACAGAAACTTCCAGTCTGATAACAACGGCACATGGATTCTTGACGAAAACGGTGAAATTGACCTTTCAAGACTTGAATGGGCTGTTGAAATGTGCCGAAAATACGGTCTTTATGCAATTCTTGACCTTCACGCCGCAAACGGTGTTCAGGGATTGACTGACCATGCAGGTCACAGATACAACTACCATTTCTTTGATCAGGATGAAAAGGGGGAATGGTACAGAGCTCAGGCTGTTGAACTCTGGAGAGTTATTGCAGAACGTTTTGCAGGTGATCCCGCAATTGCAATGTTTGACCTTCTCAATGAACCTATGTGCAACGTACCTGTTGCAAGCAGAGTTCATTCAAGAATCTGGGATTTCTACGATGATTGTTACGATGCAATCAGAAAAGAAGACCCCGCAAGAATGATTACAATGATCGGTACTTGGGCTGTTGATAAACTTCCCGATCCCAAAGACTACGGCTGGGAAAATGTTGTTTACCAGTATCATCAGTATGATAAAAAAGAATCAGATTATACAACAAGAATTGCAAACGGTTGGGCATGCTACTATGATGTACCTCAGTATGCTGGTGAATTCCACCCCGTAGAAGACAAAGTTACACTTGAATTTGCAATTGATGCTTATGATTCAAATGACGTTGTCTGGTCACTTTGGACATACAAGGGTTATAACAGCTGGGCTGCATGGTCAGACTGGTTCTGCTACGGAAGCACGGATGATGAATTCATCGTTGACATTTATAACGATGATTATGATACAATCGCTTATAAATGGGGTGCTGTAATGCAGACAAACAGCAACTATTTCTATGAAGGTCAGCTTTTTAAAGTTGCAAAACAGTTCCTTCCCGGAAGAAAAGTTGAAGCAGTTCCCTTCAGAAATCAATGGGATATCGACCGTTACGTTGCAGGTGAAGTTATCAAAGGCAACTTCTCAGGCAACAATGAATGCTCAATGTGTGATATATTCATGAGTATGAAAGATATTCCTCTTATCGGTATAATCATGAGATTCTTCCATTCACTCATTCATTCAATTTCCACCGGTTCAAATATCGGTTAAATCAAATCAGATGCTAACAAAAAAATCACCGGTTATGATGACCGGTGATTTTCTATTGAGAAAATATTATCTGTTGAGAATAAGCTTTGTGAGTTCAACGGGATCTACAATCTTGCCGTCCTTGTAAACTCTCATGTTACCTGATGCAATTTCGTCGATAAGGATAACTTCGTCGTTGTTGTAACCGAACTCAAACTTGATATCCCAAAGGTCAAGACCGATTGACTTAAGGTCGTCAGCAACGATCTTTGTGATTTTGAGTGTCTGCTCCTTCATGCTTTCAAACATAGCGGGAGTCATAACACCGAGAGCTGCGAGACCTTCGCCTGTAACGAGGGGATCGCCGAGAGCGTCATTCTTGAATGTGCATTCAACATAACCGCCTTCAAGAACTGTACCGTCTTCAATATATTCACCGTATCTTCTGATGAAGCTGCCTGTTGCAACAAGACGGCAGATAACTTCAAGACCGTGACCGAAAACTTTACCGGGAAGAACTTCCATTGTAGCATCGTCAACATTTGCACCTACATAGTGAGTCTTGATGCCTGCAGCCTTGAGAAGCTCAAAATAGTGAATTGATGTCTGGAGGTTAGCTTTACCGATACCTTCAATTGTAAGACCTACACTATTTTCGCCGGGATCGAACACGCCGTCTTTACCTGTGCAGTCATCCTTGAACTTGAGCATTACGTTGCCGTTGTCAAGAGAATATACGTCTTTTGTTTTACCTTCATAAATTTTTACCATTTGAACAGCACTCCTTTTGTATGCTAATTAACAGTTATATTTTAGCACCATTTTTTTAATTTGTACACCCCCTTTTTTTAATTTTTTTACATTTGTTTATTTATACATTTTTTTATATAAGATATGCCTTCTATATAAAATTATTGACGAAAAACAAAAAGAGTAATATAATAAAATCGGTGATAAAAATGATACTTTACATAGCAAGACACGGTGAATCACTCGGCAATACCGGCGAAGACACGGGAAACAACCCGAAACTGTCCGAAAAAGGAAAAAAACAGGCTTCCCTTCTCAGCGAAAGAATGAAAAAAGTAAGGCTCGATTTTGTTTTTTCAAGTCCGCTGATAAGAGCAATTGAAACAGCAGAAGCTACGGCAATTCATCATAATTTAAACGTAAATGTACTCCCCGACTGTTACGAAGTTGAAGACGGTGAAACACCCGAAGAAGCATACAAACGAGCCGTAAACATTATAAAACGTATGAAAGAAATTTTTACGGAAGATGAAAGAATAATCATATTCGCTCACGGAACATTCAATAATTATCTCACAAATGCCGCAATCGGATTCCCCGTAAGGGATGACTTCAACTTCTGTCAGGAAAATACGGGGCTGACGTGCATCAAATTCATGCCCGACGGACACATAAAAATCGAATTCGCAAATAATTATTGTCACCTTGCAACACTCGATGAAGCGGAATATTAAAACAACAGCTGTAAATCCTTCATAAAGGACTTACAGCTTTTTTAATACTCATTATTCAATTTCTTTTTCCCAATATTTATCAAGCAACCGTTTTGTTCTGAAACTGCGACCAACCGTTCCGTTCATATAGAAACGCTGTTTACCTTCAACTTTTCCTTTTATTTCATACACACGTGAAAATATAAAATCAATAATTGCCGAGCGTGAATAACCGTCACGTGCTTTCTTTATTTTACGGATGTTTTTCCACAGATAAGATTCTTTTGGAACAAAAAGATAATGCAGAGTGATACATTCCGTATCAAAACTGTAAAACAACGGCTCTTTTATCGGTCCGCCAATAACAAAAAGCAATCCGAGAATAAAGAAAAATATACTCCACAAACTTACTTCTTCACTTATTGCAACATATCCGAGATTCAGCGTAAGAAGCCCCAGGATAACAAACAGAAAAAACGATTTATTGAGTGCAATCTCCTTTTTGTTTTTCATTATGTACATTCCCTTATACATAAAGGGTGCCACGAAGACACCCGTTTATTGTTTTTATTTACTTCTCTGCTCAATCTTGATTTTCTTAAGTCTCTTCATAACATCATTCTCGCCCTTGCCGAAGTAATCATGAAGAGTCTTATACTCTGCGAAGAGTTTATCATAAATTTCAGTATTTTCTTTAATGGGTTCATATACTACATTCTTAACCTGTCCCATTGCTCTTGCGGCATCGAAAACATTGTCCCATCCGCCTTTTTCTGCACCTGCGGCAACTGCGCCGAAGATTGCACTACCGAGTGCGGGACCCTGCATTGAACCTGCAATTTTAACGGGGATACCGAGAACGTCAGCATAAATCTGCATTGTCATCGGGTCTTTCTGACTGATACCGCCCGAAGCATAGAATTCCTCAACGGGAACACCGTTTCTGCGGTAGTTTTCAATAATTTCTCTTGTGCCGTATGCAGTAGCTTCGATAAGTGCTCTGTAAATTTCCTCGGGCTTTGTTGCAAGAGTAAGACCTACAATCATACCTGTAAGGTCAACGTCAACAAGAACACTTCTGTTGCCGTTCCACCAATCGAGAGCCACAAGTCCGCTTTCACCGGGTTTCTGAACTTCCGCTTTGGAACGAAGATACTTATGAATATTCATACCTACCTTTTCAGCGGCATCATAATATTCTTTAGGGAGACAGTTGTCAATAAACCATGCAAAATGGTCACCTACACAGCTCTGACCTGCTTCATAGCCGTAGAATCCGGGCATAATACCATCTGCAACAACACCGCACATACCGGGAACCTGAAGTTCTTCTTCACCCATAAGCATATGACAGGTTGAAGTACCCATAATAGCAAGAACCTTGCCGGGGCCGTCAATACCGACTGCGGGAACACATACGTGAGCATCAACATTACCTACTGCAACTGCTGTGCCGACTTTAAGACCTGTGAGAGCGGCGGCTTTTTCGTTAATTTCCCCTGCTTTTGAGCCGAGAGGCATAATTTCCGTGCCGAGCTTGTCCTCAACAACATTTTCAAGTCTCGGGTCAAGAGCCTTGAAGAAATCCTTTGAGGGGTAACCTGCTGTCTTGTTCCAAAGCTCTTTATAACCTGCTGTACAGGAGTTTCTTGTTACATTTCCGCAAAGCTGCCATACAATCCAGTCAGCTGCTTCAATGAACATATCTGCGGCATTGTAGATTTCTTCCTTTTCATCGAGAACCTGCCAAATTTTAGGAATAGCCCACTCTGATGAAATCTTTCCGCCGTAGTTATTGAGCCATTTTTCATTTCTTGCTTCAGCAATCTCATTGAGCTTGTTTGCCTTATCCTGAGCAGCATGATGCTTCCAGAGTTTTACATAAGCATGGGGCTCATGTTCATATTCGGGAAGGAAACACAGAGGTGTACCGTCAGCCTTGACGGGAATGAGTGTACACGCTGTGAAGTCTGTACCCACACCGATAACATCATCAGCACTGATTCCGCTTTCCTTAAGAACAGCGGGGATTGTGTTTGCAAGCACATCAAGATAGTCCTGCGGATGCTGTAAAGCCCAGTCTGTGCCGAGCTTTGTGCCGTCAGGCAAGGATTCATCCATTACTGCGTGGGGATATTCATAAACAGCACTTGCCTTTTCTTCGCCAGTTTTGGCATCAGCAATAACAGCTCTGCCCGAAAGGGTACCGTAGTCAACACCGATAACATATTTACTCATTTTAAACACCTCAGATTATTGTAATAAGATTATAGCCATAATTGTTTCATAAACAACAGCCCCGAATGCAACAATCATTGGGAGTGTTATGAAATAGGCTTTAAAAAGTGTACCGTTTGAAATTTTTGCAGAAAACGGAGGAACTACTCCTATAAATCCGTTTCCGTAATTCACAAGCGGTGATTTATACAAAGTCTTTTTGTTTTTATAGCGCAGAAACAGGAATGCAGATATACAACCTGCTGTTATAACCGCATAAAAAACAAGATTAATTACTTTATACTGTACCGATTCAAGCCCGTAGAAGTCCTCAATGATTGAAACTGTAACAGTAAAAGCATTATTAAGGAAATGGATAATGACACCTGTCCATACAGATTCTGTCACTATAACAGCAAATCCGATAACTATACCTGCAAGGAATGCAAAAGGTATCTGCATAAGGTTGCAATGCATAAGCCCGAAAACTGCCGCCGAAGCAATGATTGCAAAAAGGTCTCCGTAACGTCTGAGCGGTTGCATTATAACGCCTCTTAAAGCCATTTCCTCTATAAGAGCCGGAACGACTGCCGTGCTCAGATAAAAGAGGAGTATTCCGCCTGCATTATGAGGCGTTTCAGGCATTTCGGGCATTTTCAGTTCAATGCCGCTTATTGCAGAAAAAATAACATTGATATATGATGTAATGATATTACCCGCAAGGCACAGACCGAAACCGCCGAGAATAATCAACGGAATGTTTTTCAGATTCTGCGGTTTATTAAGAGGGATATCGGCAACAACACCTTTTTTCCTGAACAGAAAACCGAGAAGAAAGAACGGTCCGCCGACAATCAGCACAGAATAGAGAACTTCAAAAAGATACTGAAACTCCGCTGAATTCCATTTTGACTGAAAAACCGAATAATCAAAGCCGTTAAGCTCCGAAAGAAACGAAAACAGCCCCTGAAAAACAGCCACAAATATACCTGAACCGATTATATAAGCAAGAACCGATATTGCGGCAAATATACTCAGCTTTTTTATATTGTTCTTTTCTGCAAGCCACACCTGATGAGGAACAAAATGCGGTATACGGGGCCCGAAATGAAATCCGCCGTGATTTCCCGGAAATGAACCGTATGAATTGTTGTCATTTTCAGGCGGCTGATAATATCCGCCCGATGAGTAATTCATTAAATCACTCCTTAAATCTGTGCTAATATACCGTGAAGGGCGTTTGCAGCAGCTGCAAATGCTTCTTCATTTGTTTTGTAAGTATAAACTTCTTTTATCTGGTCAGCTGTACCGCCCTCTTTTTCAAGAGAAGCGAGACCGTCAAAAACTTTAAGATGAGGTTCAAGTGTCAGGAATCTCTTTCCGTCTTTCTCCTTGAAACGGGTAAGAAGCTCCTTCAAACAGCCGTCACCCGTACCGGGTGGCACAACAAAGCCGTCAGAAAATCTTGCATCTTTGATGTGCATATATTCTGTGTAAGGTGCAAGCTTATCGTAAGCTTTAAGGATATCAACACCGCACTGAATAAAGTTTGCAGGGTCAAAAACCCCCTTGATTTTACCTTTGAAAGTTGTGAGAATATCAAAGCAACGGTCATCATTGTCACCGTAAATTCCCTTTTCATTCTCGTGACAGCACCAGATATCACTCTTTAATGAATAGTCACAGAACTTTTCAAGTCTTTCCATAACTTCATCGCGGTAAGGAGTGTAATCGGTCTCACCGTCGGGCATGAAGAAGCTGAACATTCTGATGTTTTCTGTACCGAGAATACATGCGAGTTCAACATTCTTCTTAAAAAGTTCAAAATGAGGCTCAAAATCATCTGTTATTTCGATTTTGCCGAAAGGAGAACCGAGAGCTGAAACGCCGATTCCGTTATCATCAAGGATTTTTCTGAGTTCTTTTGCATCTTCAACAGAATAAGTTGAGAAGTTAACACCGTTGATACCTCTGGGCTCAATGTGAGTCAGGCCGTTGGTTTTGAGTGCTTTAATCTGTTCTTCTATAGTTTTACCGCCTTCATCAGCGAAGGCTGAAAGTACAAATTCTGCCATAATAATTATCCTTTGAGAATTTCCTTATACATCTTGATATATTCGCCTGCCGAACGGCCCCAGCTGTAATCACATTCCATGGCACGTTTAACGAGAATCTGCCAGCCTTCTTTATCCTGATAGCCTTCAACAGCTCTTCTCATTGCATGAAGCATATCGTGTGCATTGTATGATGCGAATGTGAAGCCGTTACCCTTACCGTCACCTGAATCAAAGATTGAGTCACGAAGACCGCCTGTTTCTCTGATGATGGGAATTGAACCGTATCTGAGGGCAATCATCTGTGAAAGACCGCAGGGTTCACTCTTTGAGGGCATAAGGAAGATGTCCGAACCTGCATAGATTTTCTGAGCAAGGTCAGCAAAGAAACCAAGCTTGAGACCTACTCTGTCGGGATATTTTGCGGCAAGTTCCGAGAAGAAGCTTTCATACTGCCATTCACCTGAGCCGAGAATAACAACCTGAGCATCAGATGTGCAGATAAATTCTTCAATAACAGCCTTTACAAGGTCAAAGCCCTTGTGACCGACCATTCTTGAAACCATTGCAACGATAGGAGCATCAGGATTTTCGGGCAGATTGAAGTATTTCTGTAATTCTGCCTTATTCTTAGCCTTTGCTGAGAAATCCTCTGCATTATAATTAAACCATATATCTTTATCGGTTTCGGGATTGTACATATCATAGCCGATACCGTTAAGAATACCCTGTAATTTCCATGCTCTCTGATTGAGAATGGGATCAAGACCGTGTGAGAACCATGGGTCAAGAATTTCATTGGCGTATGTGGGACTTACTGTTGTAATCTTGTTTGCAGTCTCAATTGCACCCTTCATGAAGTTTACACAGCCGTCATACTCAAGAATATGAGCATCATGTTCGGGAAGACCGACGACTTCTTTATTAAGGTCAAGACCGTATTTGCCCTGATACTGGATGTTATGAATTGTGAAAACTGTCTTGATGTTTTCATATCCCTCACGCTGAGCATACATCTTGCTGTAATATGCGGGAATAAGAGCTGACTGCCAGTCGTGGCAATGAATGATGTCGGGTTTGAAGTCAATTACGGGGATGATTTCAAGAACTGCTCTTGAGAAGAAAGCAAATCTTTCAGCATCATCATAATGACCGTAGATTGAATCACGCTTAAAATAGTATTCGTTATCAAGGAAATAGTATATAACGCCGTCCTTACGGAGTTCAAAAATACCGCAGTACTGTCTTCTCCACGCAACGGGAACAACAATGTTTGTAAGATACTTCATCTGATCCTTGTATTCCTGTTTGATACCTGAATAGAGAGGTGCCACAACACGGCAACCTACCATTCTTTTACGAAGAGCCTGAGGAAGTGAACCTGCAACGTCACCAAGACCTCCGCTTGCAATAAAGGGTTTAACTTCGCTGACTGTGAATAAAACTTTCATAGTTTTTTCTCCTTTCACTTCTGCTGTGACAGAAATTCATCGCAGAGTGCCGTATAGGCAACAGAGCCTTTTGAATTTTTGTCGAAATACATTATAGGCTGACCGAAGCTCGGTGCCTCTGAAAGCCTTACATTTCTGGGAATGGTTGTGGAGTAAACTTTCTTGGGAAAGAAACGTTTTACTTCGTTTACAACCTGCTGTGTGAGGTTGAGTCTGCCGTCATACATTGTAAGCAGAACCCCCTCGATATCGAGATAAGGATTATATTTCTGCTTGATTTTCCTTGCAGTTGCCATAAGCTGTGAAAGACCTTCAAGGGCGTAATATTCACATTGAATGGGAACAAGGAATGTGTCCGAAGCCGTAAGTGCATTGAGTGTGATAAGTCCCAATGACGGAGGACAGTCAAGGAATATGTAATCATACTTATCCCATATTTCAGCGAGAGCAGTTTTTAAGATACTCTCTCTGTTTTTCATATCAATTATCTCAAGTTCGGCACCTGCGAGATTCATATTTGCGGGAATCACATCAACCCCCTCAAACTCGGTTGTTATAACGGCTTCGCTTGCCTTTATCTCACCTGTAAGAACTTCATATGAAGAATTTTTAATCTCTCTTTTATTTATGCCGAAACCGCTTGTGGCATTACCCTGAGGGTCAATATCAACAAGCAGGACTTTCTTATTTTTAAGCCCTACCGCGGCGGCAAGGTTAACGGCAGATGTGGTTTTACCCACACCGCCTTTCTGATTAAGTACAGAAACGGTTTTTGCCATATCAACAATCCTTTATTTTATAAATCGTTTAATATTATCGTGGTCGCTCAGAACAATAATTCTTTCTCCCTGTCTGAATGTATGAGTGGGAAGAGGCTGTGCGTCGAGGTCACCGTTTGTGTCCCTTACCGCAAGGATATTCATGTGGTATTTGCCTCTGACATCAAGACCGATGATTGTGTTTCCTACCCAGTTTTCGGGCACATGAATTTCGTAAACGGCAATATCCTTTGAAATTTCAAAGTAGTCAACAAGATGGTTTGAACTGAATTTAACAGCAGTTTTCAATGCCATATCCTTTTCGGGATAAATAACTTCGTCTGCACCGTTTTTGAGCAGGAATTTTGCATGGATATCTCGTCCCGCCTTGCTGACAACATATTTTGCACCGAGTGTTTTAAGAAGGTCTGTTATTTCAAGACTTGACTGGAAGTCTTCACCCATACATACGAAACAGATATCAAAATTATTCACACCCAATGAACGGAGAACTTCTTCTTTCATACAGTCGCCGACCTGTGCATAAGTTACGGTGTTCATTATTTCCTGAACGGCTTCTTCGTCACGGTCAATAACCATAACTTCATCACCGAGTTCGGTGAATTTTTCTGCAAGGTGTTTTCCGAATCTGCCGAGACCGATAATAAGTATATTCTTCATAATAATTCACCTCTAACCGATAATGATTTTTTCACTTGGCATCTGAATATGCGACGGAGCTTTGACTTCAGTGAAAATCATTGCAAAGGACATACTGCCGACTCGTCCGCAGTACATAAGAAGTGTAAGAAGCATCTGCCCGAAAAGATTGACTTTTCCCGTAACACCGACGGAAAGACCAACCGTGCCGATTGCAGACGACACTTCAAACAAAATCTCCGACAGAGAAAATGACGGATTCGTAAGGCTGATTAAAACTGAAGAAAAAACTGTGAGCGAAAAATAAATCATTGTGACTGTCAATGCTTTTTTTATCACATCTTCTTCAAGTCTTCTGCCGAAAATGTTTACATGTTTTGAGTTTCTCATATTTGCCCAGCCTGCAAGCACAAGAACAGCCATTGTGGTGGTTTTCATACCGCCTGCAGTTGAACCGGGTGAACCGCCTATGAGCATAAAAATGATATTGACAAGATATGTCACGGGTGAAGAAGCGGCAAGGTCAATGGAGTTCATACCTGCCGTTCTTGCAGACACCGAAGCAAAAATCGAATTGATTATTTTATCTGAGATATTCATTTCACCGAGAGTTGTTTTATATTCGGCAATAAATATCAGAATTGCACCTGCAAAAACAAGACATATACTTGTAAAAAGTGCAATTTTGGAATGGAGTTTGTATTTGTGAAGCCTGAATTTATGAATACAGAAGTCATTCCAGACAATAAAACCGATACCACCCGTAAAAATCAGAACGGACAGAACAATCAGCACAAAGGGGTCCGAATAAAATTGCGTAACCGAACTGTAAGGCTCAATTGCCCCCATAAGGTCAAATCCTGCGTTGCAGAATGCAGAAACGGAATGAAAAACACCGAACCAGAGTGCTCTTCTCACGGGAAAATATTTCAGAAAACGAATGAAGAGAAGAATTGCACCGACACCCTCAAAAAGAAGTGTGCCGAAAATTGCTTTTTTTGAAAGAGCTACAAGACCGCCCATCTGCAATGCGTTTGTACTCTCTTTCAGAAGTCCTCTTTCTCTTATGCCGATTTTTCTGCCGATAAGTACAGAAATGAACATAATTATCGTCATATACCCGAGTCCGCCGATCTGAATAAGTCCAAGCAACACAGCCTGACCGAAAACGGACCACTGTGTGAATGTATCAAACACAATAAGTCCCGTAACGCAGGATGCGGAGGTTGCAGTTGTGAGTGCATCGGGAAATGAAGTCCATTCCCCGTTTTTTGCTGAAACCGGAAGCATAAGAAGAAACGTTCCGATTATCAGAAGCAGAAAATATCCGCCCGCAACTATTTTTGTATATGATAAATTGTATAATCGTTTTTTCAGTTTATTGTCGTTCATAAATATCAGAGACCGAGAATTTCTTTTACTCTCTTTGCTTCTCTTCTGACGTTTTCGGGAGCGGGACCGCCCTCTGATGTTCTGAAGCTTACACATCTGTCAAGATTTACTGCTTCATAAACACCGTCATCGAAAAGCTCGGTGAAATTCTTGTATTCTTCGAGAGGTAATTCCTCAAGAGTTGTGTTTTTTTCAATACAAAGGGCAACAAGTCCGCCTGTGATTTTATATGCATCACGGAAGGGCATACCCTTTGAAACAAGATAGTCCGCGCAGTCGGTTGCGTTGATAAAACCGCCTGCCGCAGCTTTTCTCATATTTTCTTTTTTCACCGTCATTGTTTCAATCATGGGAATGAAAGCTGTAAGACAAGCCTTGACTGTGTCAACAGCATCAAAAATGCAGTCCTTGTCCTCCTGCATATCTTTATTATAAGCAAGAGGGATACCTTTCATAACGGTGAGAATTGTCATATTGTCGCCGAAGACTCTGCCCGACTTACCTCTTACAAGCTCTGCAATATCGGGATTCTTCTTCTGAGGCATGATGCTTGAACCTGTTGAAAATGCGTCGTCAAGCTCAATATATCTGAATTCGTGTGAACACCAGAGAATGATTTCTTCGGAAAATCTTGAAAGGTGAACACTTATTATTGAAAGACATGATGAAAGCTCAATTATAAAATCTCTGTCAGAAACGCCGTCAAGTGAATTGTGGCAGATATCCTCGAAACCTAAGAGTTCTGCAGTCTTGTATCTGTCTGTGGGATAAGTTGTACCTGCAAGTGCACAACAACCCAGAGGTGAACGGGCAGTTCTCTTTTTGCAGTCTGCAAGTCTTTCTCTGTCACGCAGGAACATCTCGGCATAAGCGAGCATATAGTGACCGAAGGTTACGGGCTGAGCTCTCTGAAGATGTGTATAGCCTGACATAACCGCGTCCGCATATTTTTCGCCCATATCCGCAAGAACTGAAATGAGATTACAGAGAAGTTCGTCAACAGCATCGCATTCCTTTATGAGATTGAGTCTTATGTCAACTGCAACCTGGTCGTTACGGCTTCTAGCTGTGTGAAGTCTTTTTCCTGCATCGCCGATGCGTCTTGTGAGTTCACCCTCTGTGAAAGTATGAATGTCTTCACTTGTCATATCGATTTCAAGTGTGCCGTTTTCGATTTCTGAAAGAATCTGCTTTAAGCCCTCAACGATTTTGTCAGCATCTTCAGTTGTAATGATGCCTGTCATACCGAGCATTGTTGCATGAGCAATACTGCCCTCAATGTCTTCACGGTACATTCTTTTATCTGTACCGATTGAAGAATTGAAGTCGTTTGTGATTTTATCTGCTTCTTTTGAGAAGCGTCCTGTCCAGAGTTTCATAATTTATCCTTTTGCCTTGTAATCTTAGTTTTTTGCAATAATATCACGAAGGAATGTTACTGCGTTACCGATGTCCTTTGCAGGGTCATCGCCGACTTCTCTTTCAATTGTAAGGAAGCCCTTGAATCCGATGTCTTCGAGTGCCTTGAGATAGTTGGGGAAATCAACACTACCTTCACCGAGAGGTACTTCGATGAATGAATCGTCTTCAATGATAATGTCTTTCTTGATGCCGTAAACAATTTCAGGCTCAACATAGAAAATTTGTTTGCCGTCTTTTGCATGTGTATGAACGATATAGTCCTTGAGGTTATAAACAGCCTGTACGGGATCATCACCTGTAACCATAACAAGGTTTGCGGGGTCAAGGTTTACACCGACACCCTTTGAGCCGAGTGAATCAAGGAACTTTTTAAGATTTGCAGATGTTTCGGGACCTGTTTCAACTGCAAAGTGAGCATCAATGCTGTCTGCAAACTCAGCAAGCTGGAAACATGCTTCCTGCATAATCTTATATCTGTCGTGGTTCACATCTTCGGGAACAACACCGATGTGAGTTGTAACAACATCTGTTTCGAGTTCCTTTGCCATTTCGATGATTCTCTTTGACTTTTCAATCTTCCATGGATTGTTTTCGGGAATTGTAAATCCGCCGCCACCAAGGTCACCGCAGAGTGCGGAAATAACAAGACCGTTGCTCTTTACAACATCGAGGAATTCTTTTCTCTTTGCGGGAGTCATGTTATCGGGGTCCATTTCTCCTCTTGAAGCGTAAACCTGAATACCGTTTGCACCTACGGCAGCTGCCTTTTTAACAGCTTCCTTAAGATCACATCTGAATGAGTCTATAATTACACCAATGGGAAAGTTATACATAATAAGTATCTCCTTTTATATATTTAATCATTATAAATTATATACCCAAATAAAAATAAAGTCAACAAAAACAACCAAATTAACCACCCGATAATAATGACAAAACACGACCTCTAATTTTATACACTTTGTTCAATTGTAAAATAAAGATATAAATGATATAATATCAAAGACTTTATTAAAAGGATTGATTGAATGAAACTGATTATCGCATCAGATATTCACGGCTCGGCATACTATTGCAGAATGCTTCTTGATGCATTCAAAAAAGAAAATGCGGACAGAATACTTCTTCTCGGCGATATCCTTTATCACGGACCGAGAAACGATTTACCGAAAAATTACGCACCGAAAGAAGTTATTGCAATGCTGAACCCGATGAAAGACAGAATTTTCTGTGTTCGTGGTAATTGCGATACGGAAGTTGACCAGATGGTGCTCGACTTCCCTGTTCTTGCGGATTATGCGGTCATTGCACTTGATGATAAGCTGATTTATGCCACTCACGGTCATAATTACAATGAAGAAAAGCTCCCACCATTGTCTTCGGGTGACATTCTTTTCTGCGGACACACTCATGTGCCTAAAATCAACATGCATGAAACTTACACATATATGAACACAGGCTCTGTTTCAATTCCCAAAGAAAACAGTCCCCACAGTTATGTGGTGTATGAAAACGGAAACTTCAGCTGGAAAGATCTTGAAACGGAAGAAATTTTTTTGAACTTTTAAATTGATTTGACAAATCAGAATTTGTCGGGCTGTTTGAACAAACCAATCGTAGGGACCGATGCCCACATCGGTCCGCATTTGTCGAAGACAAATCGGAAATCTTTGATTTCCGCTAACCGACAAATTAATTCAATGAATTTATTGTAATAGAACGGTGTTCCACCGTTATTGCTCCATTACATTACGCAATCGGACCGATGTGGGCATCGGTCCCTACAAAAATTACTTTTCCTTCAATAAAAGACCTCGTCAAATTATTGTTTACAAAAAGCAATTGAAAAACAGAAAAATATATGTTACTATATTTTATAACAGAAAATACGGAGGTAAATTTATGAATCCGAAAAAATACGTTCAGAAAAATGAAATGACCGCTTTCTGCGTTGCAGGTCTCGGTCAGGGTATGATTTATGCACTTATGTCAAGCTATATAAGTGACTATTATCTCAATGTCTTACAGCTGACACCCATGTTTGTGTTGCTGCTTATGCTCTTTGCGAGAATCTGGGACGCAATCAACGACCCTCTTATGGGTATGATTGTTGACAGAAGTAATCTCAAAAGCGGTAAAATGATACCTTTTATCCGTTTTGCGCTCGTTCCCATTGCTATTGTAACAATACTTATGTATCTCAGCCCCAACCTCGACAAAACACAGATGATGATTTATTCTGCAATCGTTTATGTTGCATGGGGTATGCTCTACACAATCGGTGACGTTTCCTTCTGGGGACTTCCCAATGTTATGACTCCCGATTCAGAGGAAAGAAGCTCCGTTATTTCCGTAAGTAAGATTTTCAACAGCATCGGTTCAGCCGTTCCCGAAGTGCTTTTCCTTGTTGTAGGTCTTATTATGGCTGCTATCGTTGAAAATTCGGCTGAACCCATGGATGCTCTTACAGTACAGAAGAGAAAATACCTCATTATGGCGATCGTAACAGTCGGTATCGGTTCGGTTCTCTATGCAGTTTCCTGCTTTGGCGTTAAAGAAAGAGTAAAGATGCCTGCACGTAAACGTCAGCCGGGTGAACCCTCTCAGCTCAAGCGTATCTTTACATGCAAACCCCTTATACTGGTTCTCCTGATGGGCGTTCTTTCAAGCGGACGTTACATGGTAGGTGCCGCCGCAATTCACGTTGCACGTTATTCATTCTACATCGGTCCCGACCTTACAACACTCCTTACGGAAGCAGAAAGAATTGCCGCAGTTGAAGCAAGTATTTCAACAGTTAAAACTGTTTTCCAGATAAGTTCAATCGTAGGTCTTTTCGGAGCAACACTCTTCATGCCCAAGCTTATGAAAAAGTTCGACTACAAGAAACTTATTATCGTTTCATGTCTTGCAGGTTTCGTTGCGAGTATCGTTACAACAATAGTCGGCTGGTTCACAATGAACCTTTATGCATGTATCCCCTTCATCATCATTTCATGCATCCCCTTAGGTGTTATCAACACAGTATGCTTCGCAATGATCTGTGACTGTCTTGACTATATGGAGCTTAAAACAGGCTTCCGTGACAATGCTCTCGGTGCCGCATGTCAGGGCTTTATTAACAAAATCGGTAATGCATTCGCAACCTCAGGCATCGTTATCATGTACATGGTAATCGGTCTCAAGCCCGAACAGATGCTTTCATCAACAGCTGTTGTTGCTGCAACGGAAATGCCCGACAATCTCCGTTTTGCAATGTTTACTCTTGTTTCAATTGTTCCCGGTATCAGCATGCTTCTCTGCTCAATCCCCATGTTCTTCTATAAGATTGCAGGCAAAGAAAAGGAACGCATCGTAACAGAACTTCAGGCAAAGAGAGAAGCCGAAGGACTTGTTGTTGAATAATTTCAGCTAAATATATCAACCGGACTGAAGTTTCAGTCCGGTTAATCTTTTTTCAAAAAACTTGACACAAAAGGGAAAATAAAGTAAAATATGTTCCTATACAGAAAATAAGGAGAATGATATATGAAAAGATTTATTTCATTTTTTATGTCAGTTGCTGTATTCATATCTCTTTTCACTATCGGAGCTTCAGCAGAAGAACTTGTAAGAAGCGGTGACGTAAACAACGATTCTCAGATTTCAGCCGCCGATGCAAGACTTGCTCTGCGTATTTCCGCTCAACTTGAAAAAACAAACTGGTTAATGAGAAAAAATGCAGATGTTGACGGAAACGATAAGATTACCGCAGGTGATGCAAGAACAATACTCCGTGTTTCGGCAAGCCTTGAAGAAGAAAGCGTTCTTGTTGAATTTGACCCGACAGATATCCCCGAAGACACAATTCCCGTTCTTGATACATCAAAATATTCACTTGCGATGTATGAAAATGATATGGGAAGAATTGATATGAGCGAAATCGATACTCCCGATAATTTCCTTTGGAAATCATCAGCCCCTGACGTTGCATCGGTTGATGATAACGGTATCATTACAGCGCATAAAAAAGGTTACACATGCATCATTGCATACTACGGGGACAAGATTTTTTCATGGGATCTGAAAGTAAGAAATGAACTGCAGAGAAAGATTTATGCACTTGAGGACAAATACCCCGGCGGATATTACTGGAATAACCATGAACCCAGCGAAGAATATCCTGAAGTCAGCGAACAGCCTTGTACGGACCATCTTCTCCCCTATCCCGATGACCATAAATTCTGCAAAGGACAGTGTGCAGGTTTTGCGGCTCTGATGTTCGAGGAAGTTCACGGATTTTCCATGTATTCGGGCAAAAACAAGGTAAGAAACGGCGTTACATGGGATGATGTAAAAATCGGCGACTACATAAGACTGACAGGAAGCACAAATCACTCAATCTTTATCACGGATATAATCAACCCCGGTGACCCGCTGAGCTATAACCCCTACACGGAAGAATATTATTATGCTCAGGAAAAACAGGTTATCGTTGTTCACTGCAACTGGGGTGTAAACTGCGATATTACATGGGATGATATGTTCCCGACAACAAGACAGATTGCCCCCGAATACTGTTATTCACCCGTATAAAAAATTAAAAGGGGCTGTAAAAAAACTTTTGTTTTTTTACAGCCCCTTTTTAGGGGATAGGGAAAAATGCGCAGAATGAACAAACTGAGCCCAAACAACGCATCTGCGTTGTTTGGGGTTACCCGAAGGCGTACAAAGGTACGTCGA
>JAZSPR010000143.1:0-5875 GCA_045537555.1 Acutalibacteraceae bacterium
GAATTGAATTTACCTAAAACTCAATTAATTTTCCTTGCCGCAATTGCTCCTGAATTTTGAAGGAGACATCCCGCAAAGGGATTTGAACCACGAAGAAAAATACTGTTGATCAGAAAAAGACATTTTTTCTGCAATTTCAGAAAAAGAGTAGTTTGTATTCATCAGATACATTTTAACGGTTTCCAGCTTTTTTGTGGTGTAATACTGATAAGGCGTAATATCAAATTTTTCGGAAAACTTGTTGATTATATGATTTTTTGAGTATCCGAATTTTTTGCACATATCATCAAGAGAAAAACTTTGCATTATCTGTGAGTCAAGATATTCTCTCATTAAATATGCAAGATCTTTATGCTCGTTTGATGCATAATTACGCAGGGCAATAATCAGCTTTATCAGTTCGGGTGTCATTTCAGCGACAAAAAGAGAATAATCATCGCCGTATACTTTTTTAGCTTTTTCATATATTTCCCCGAAAAGTTCTTCAAACTCACAGTTGTGAAAGACATTATCATGACCGGGCAAATACTGATTAAGCAATATTTCGGCTAACTCGCCGGACATAGTTATAAAAAATTTATGAAGCGTACTGTTTCTTGCGTTGTAATACTTATGATTGGTGCCCTTTCTTAATAAGAAAACATCTTTGGGACCAAGATGATATTTTTGACCATTGTTTTCGAGAACTCCGTTTCCGCTGACAACAAACTCGATCGCAGTAATTTGTGAAGAATTTCTTTCAAAAAAGCAATTGTCACACCAGAAACTTTCTCCTACAGCGGTAATATTAAGAGGATTTTTATCGTTCATGTGAGAATAATATTCGCAAACATTTTCATATCTTTTCAAATTCAAAAAAATACACTCCTGTCAATTGCTTATAATAACGATGAACAATGTGATAATTCATAATTTAATTGTATCATTATTCGGTGTGAGATACAATAAAAATCTGAAAAAATAGGGCTTAATATGAGCTTTTTGTTATTAATCTAAAAATAAAGAGAATGTTTTTGATTATTTTTGTAAATTTCGCAAATATTGCAGTAACAGCTGTTATTTGTGATAATTCACAAATGTTGCTGTGATTTATTATATTGGAACTTTAAATAAAATATGTTAATCTTTATTTATATATAAGAAACATCAAACATCGTAATATGTTAAGGAGTGATTAATAATGAAAACATGGCAAAAGGCAACTTTTATAATTGTACTAGTCGCCTTCATCATCGCATCCGTTACCATCTCGTTCGTATCGATGGCAAGAGCACCGTTTGAATATGAATATCAGACAGCACTTGAAAGCGAATACTCCGTTGAAGGTTGGGTGCTTTTCGGTTTCAACGGTAACACAAGTACAAAAAACGTGTATATTGATTTTGTCCGTGATGCGGACGGCAATAACCCTGACGAAACAAAGCCCGTTTCTGCGGTAGGTAAATTCACAATGAACACCGACGAATATGTTGAAGTTATTTATATCGGTAAAGATGTGAAATACATAGACGAAACCTCATTCTTTAATTGCAAAGTACTCAAAGCAATAGAGGTTGACGAAGAAAATGAGAATTATACAGATGTTGACGGTGTGCTTTACACCAAGGATATGAAAAAACTGCTTGTATATCCGATTATGAAAGAAAACAAAGCTGCTTCCTATACAATTCCCGAAGGAGTTGAAAGAATAGCCTCCTGTGCCTTTTATAAAAACGGAAATCTGACTGAAATCAGATTTCCCTCAACTTTAAAGGAAATCGGTGATATGTCTTTCTTCAAGTGCGAGAAAATCAGTCTTGTAACGCTTCCTGACGGACTTGAGAAGATTGGCTCCGATGCATTCAGTTATTGTCACGGTATGAGCCCCGTTATGTATATCCCCGATACAGTCGAGGAAATTGACAGCTTTGCATTCTATGCCTGCTCGAATCTTAAAGAGTTTTATATGGGTGCTGAAAGTGAAAACGATATAACATTCGGCGACAGTTGGCTCCCGAAAAATATTGAAAAGACAGTTGTAAATATTGCTCCTGAAGAACAATACGGCAAAACCCGTGAAGAAGCAGAAAACAGAATTAAAACACTTGCAGAAGAAGGAGGAGAAAACTGATGGCTAAAATCGCAACAAAGGAAAAATCCAACATATTTAAAACAATGAAGCACCATTGGAACACTCCTCCCGAAGGCAGATATGTTCCGTATAAAGAGTATTTTTCGATTTTTGCTGCAGTCGGCGGAGACTATACTCTTAAATACCTGCAAAGCTTCCTTTCCTTCGGTACGGGCTGTTATCTTATTGCATATTACTATGAAATTCCTCTTCTTACCTTCAGCGCAATAAACGTGTTTTTCCTTGCATCAACATATTTCTGGAATCTTCTGAATATGGGCGTTGATGCTAACCTTGGATTTTTACCACCAAAAATTGAGCGAAAATATAATGCTGTATATCTGATATTTACCGTTTTAGGTATTTTGATGTTGATTTTCGATTTTTCGTTTATTCTGCCTGATGGTATCGCCAACATTATTGATACCCGTTGGAAGGGCATCAACAGCTTTAACACTTTTAAAATTTTTGGTGCTCACTTTATGTGTCAGGGTTGGAGTGGTTTCAGAAACATCCTTATAAGAAAAAAGCTGCTCAAAAAGCTCGGCAGATACAGAATATTTGCCTATGCAAATGTTATTCAGTGTCTTATAGTCGTAGTCCTTATATGTACGCTTCCTCTATACAAGCTTCCGCTTACAGACAGAGTCTGGACACTTTATCTTCTCTTCCAGTTCTACACAATATTCAACTACATCGGGTTTTCACAGTCAGTTGCAGATAATATCAGTCCTGACCAGCACGAAAGACTTGTTGTGCGCTCAATTCCAGTAAAAATCAGCCACTTTGTTCAGAATATTGTAAACGTTCTTCTTCCCACAATTGCAGGCGCTATGTTTATTGACGGCATCAGGGATATAGGTATGTTCAGATATCTTCTTCCCGTATTCTTTGTTGCTTCTTCGGGTGTAATGTTTATAGGACTCGGCAAAATCAAGGAAAGAATTCCTATGCCGCCTCTTGAAAACAGAGAGTATTTATCTTTCTGGCATTGTGTTTCCGGCGTTTTCAAAAACAAGTATCTCTGGATAACTCAGATTGCAGGCCTTCTGGATTCTCTGGGCAACGGTATGCTTGATATGAAGACCATTCTTCTTATTTATACTTGGCGTGAAACAGGACTTTTCTTCTCACTTGCCGAAATCCTTATTAAGATGGCAGGTAATCCGGGACAGTTCCTTGCACCTTGGATAAGAAAACGCTTTGAATACAAGCAGATGATTGTTTTTAAATATGTTATTCTTGCATTGAGAAACGGAGTTTATATTTTAGCCATTCTTTTCCTTGGCAACACACATTTTCTTTGCGGTCTTGCAATCTTCCTTGCACTTTTCCTTGCGGATGTATTTCAGGCTGCAGTAAGTATTGCTCAACAGGATACCGACATCCGTGTCAAGGATTATCAGATGTATATTTCGGGCGAAAGACTTGAGGCATATCAGGGCATAGTAGGCTGGTTTACAACTCCTATAACAACGCTCGTTTCTCTTATCATTCCGCTTATGTTCTACCGTGTCGGCTTTACATCCGACTGGGATGTTCTTTATATGAGTGATGTCAGAGTGCAATGTATGCTCATCGGTCTCGGCTTTGACCTTGCAGGCTACATTCTTATGATTCTGCCTTATGTCTTCCTTTGGGATTTCACAGACGAAAAACACGCACATATTATGGAAGTTCTCAAACAAAGAGCAGAAGCAGGAAACGCCGCAGCAGAAGGTAATTCGGGTGAATTGCAGGATACAGCGGTTAATGCAGAGGCTGCGGTTGTTTCGCAGAACGAATAACAAAGTGTTTTGAGGTAATCATATGAAATTTATAAATGTTTTAAAGAATAAGAGGGTATATGCAGATGGTATTCATGACGATACAAAAGCTTTGCAGGCCTGCATTGACGAATTAAAGGACGGCGGAACAGTTTATTTCCCCGATGGTACATATCTTATTTCCGCCGCACTAATTTTCTATTCTTATCAGCATCTTAAGTTTTCAGATAATGCAGTCATTCTCAGAAGTGGCAAAAGTGACCCGATAACAAAATATCTGCTTGCTTCATATTCTGAACCGGAATGGGGTGGCTATGAAGGTACCCACGATGTTGTTATTTCAGGCGGTATTTTTGACGGTAATAAAGATTTAACCGAGCTTATTACTCTTGTGAATACGGTTCATTGCAGCAATATTACCATTGAAAACTGCAGATTCCGTCATTGTTCTCAATGGCATTATATTGAAATCAACGGAACAGAAAACACAACTATTCAGAATTGCATTTTTGACGGTCCCTCATACACCGTGAAAAGCGATATACTCTTTAACGAACAGATTCAGCTTGATATGTCGCGGCACGGAGCCTACGGTCCCGTTTATAACTGTGACGGTGCTCTCATTGATTTCAAGAGTGATGACACAGTCTGCCATAATATAGTAATCAGAAATAATATTTTTAAGTGTGACGGCTTCCCGGGAGTCGGACATCACGGTGATATTGACCACCACAATATTCTTATTGAAAACAACATTTTTGACGGTCCTTCAGGTAGAATCGGCAAAAGCAGAGGCTACATTTTCTTCAGACCTATGGTTTATGACATCACAGTCAGAAACAATGCGTTTCTTGCACCCGAAGAAACCGATTCGCCGAGCTACGGCATAATCCACGAAAACGATGACCCTTCTGCTTTAAAAACGGAAAATAACCTCTTTATCGGCAAAATTGACAAGGAAATCATTAAGGGGATGAAAGAATAATGAGTTACAAAGGATACAAGTGGTATTCTGGCGTTCCTCATTGCCACACGGTTGCATCTGACGGCGCTCTGACATTGGAACAGGTTGTTGCAAAGGCTAAAAAAAGCAAAATAGATTTTCTTATGATCACCGACCATAATGTTAACTGCAAAGATTTTCCCGATGTTGACGGGCTCACCCTTATTTACGGTGCCGAACTGTCAAAACGCGGCGGTCATTGTAATATGTGGGGTGTCAAAGATGTTATTGATAAAGAAGATTATGACACCTGCGAAAGCTATGAGGATTTTTTAAGGGTTAAGACAAAGGCAGAAGAGCGCGGAGCGGTAATCTGTATGAACCATCCTCATTGCAAGCAATGCCCGTGGAGATGGGAAATGAAAGCTGAAGATGTGGACGTTCTCGAGGTATGGAACGCACCGACACACTTTGATAATCTCGAATGCACCGAATGGTGGCATGAGCAGTTGAGAAACGGACACAAGCTGCCCGTTGTCGGCGGCAGCGATTATCACAGAGATTATGTTGTCACCAATCTTTTAACCTGGCCTGTTACTTATGTTTATGCAAAATCAAACTCTCCCGAAGATATTTTAGATGCTATCGTCAAAGGCCGTACCACGATATGCTTTGATGTCGGAACAACATTTATTGATATCGTCAGCGGCGATTCCGTGCTTGGCGATACCGTTAAACTTACCGATGAAACAAGCATTACAATCAATGTTAAAAAACTTCGCAGAAAGCACAAGCTGATTGTTTTTGACCGTGACGGCGAATGCTTCTCATACACAGCCAAAAAGACGGAAGATTATTCTGTTACTCTGCCTGTGAAAAAAGAAGGATTTATGTGTGCTCATGTTGTTTTTGAACCCGGATTCATATACAGTAAAATCCACGATATTGCAATCGCATCCAGAATCCCCGAACAAAAGGGAATGGATTTGCCTCCCTTGATTTTCGCTCAGAGCGGTGCAATATATTTTGAAAAATAAAAAGTCAATTCAAACTTTT